>CAZLEC010000604.1:0-3058 GCA_964558245.1 uncultured Burkholderiales bacterium
GAGCTCTTGCCCGAGCCGGAGACGCCGGTGAACACCGTCAGCCGGCGCTTCGGGAGCTCGATGCTGACGTCCTTGAGGTTGTTCACGCGCGCGCCGTGCACCCGGATCAGATCGTGGCTGTCGGCCGAACGCAGCGAGGGCGGCTGCGTGCGCGTGTTCGTGGCCTTGCTCAACGTCGCTCCATCTGTCGCTCGGGCCTGACGCACCTCGGGCCGACAGTATGGGCGGCGTCCGGGCGGCCGGGCGTCAGGCTTGCGCGATGCGCACCAGGTTGCCCGAGGGGTCGCGGAACGCGCAGTCGCGAGCGCCCCAGGGTTGCGACGCCGGCTCCTGGAGCACCTCCGCGCCCGAGGCCCGGACCTTCTCGAACGTGGTGTCGAGGTCGTCGGAGCGGAAGATCGCGGCCTGCAGGGAGCCCTGCGTCACGAGTGACAACAGGGCGTCGCCCTCGGCCTGTGACCGGCCGCCGTGCGGCTGGAACAGGACGATGTCGAGGTCCTGCCCCGGTGCGCCGACGGTGACCCATCGGAAGCCTTCGGAGGCGACATCGGTACGGACCTCGAGGCCGAGCGCGTCGCGGTAGAAGCCCAGCGCGGCGTCGGGGTCGTGGACGGGGATGAACATGGCGGAGACGGTGACTGTCATGCCCGAACAGTAGGAGCACGACGCGTCGAATGCTTCTCCGATCCTGCTCGGTGCCGCGCCCTCGGGCGGGCTTTGGGCTCAGACCGTGATCGGAGTGCGCCGCGGCCGCGTCGCGACCATGCTCACGCACGAGGGCACGACCTCGAGGTCGCGGTGGTCGCGCGCCCGGTACTGCGACGGCGTGGTACCGACGATCTCGGTGAAACGCGAGCTGAACGAGCCGAGCGACGTGCAGCCGACGGACACGCACGTGTCGGTGACCGACATGCCCTGACGCAGGAGCGCCTTGGCGCGCTCGATGCGTCGCGTCATGAGATAGGAGTAGGGGGTCTCGCCGTAGGCCGCACGGAACCGGCGCGAGAAGTGTGCGGGTGACATGAGCGCGACCCGCGCCATGGCCGGGACGTCGAGGGGCTGCGCGTACTCGCGGTCCATGAGGTCTCGCGCCCGGCGCAAGTGCGCGAGGTCGGCGATCTCTTCCGGCGTCACGCCGATGACGGTACCCGACGACGGGCCGTCACTGGTTCGGGTGCGGTGGCGCCGCGACCTTCTCCTCGTGGTACTCCTCCTCGACGTTCACGTTCCACACGTCGTGGTGGGCGCCGAAGATGTTCTCGACCGAGAGCATCGCCGTGAGCATCGAGTGGTCCTGGTTGTTGTATCGGTGCATGCCGTTTCTTCCGACCGGGTGCACGTTGGGCGTGTGGTCCGCGATCCAACGCGCGAGCCGCTCGACGTTGTCCTTGTAGGCCGCGTCGTACATCGGGTAGGCCTTCGGCATCCGCACGACGAACCCGGCCTCGACCACCGAAGGGTCGTCGAGGAGCCCGATCTCGTGCAGCTCGCGCTTGCCTTGCTCGATCAGGTCGGTGTCGTCCTTCGTCCACATGTGGTCGCCTTCGTTCACGAAGAACTCGAGGCCGAGGCACGTACGCCCGTCCTTGACCATGTACGGCGACCACCGGCCGAAGTTCTGGATACGGCCGACCTCGACCGACTTGTCGTTGATGTAGATCCAGTTGTCGGGGAACCCGGCCGACTCCGGCACGACGAGCGCGACGGTGATGAAGTCGCGGTAGCGGAGCGCGTCGGCGGCCGCGATGACGGCGGCGGGCGGCGGGGGGTCCATCGCGCGCAGGAGCGCTCCGATCGGCATCGACGAGATCACGTCGGTGCACTCGTAGCGGGTCTCGGCCCCGCCCGTGATCGCCGTCACCGCGTAGGCCGAGCCGTCGCGGTGCTCGACCTTCGTCACCATCGCGTCGAACGTGATCTTGGTGCCCGACGCGGCGACGAGCTCGGCGCAGCGCTCCCACATCATCCCGGGCCCGTACTTGGGGTAGTTGAACTCTTCGATCAGGCTCGTGACCTGCTTCGACTTCGAGGCCCGGGCGCGCAGCCACTTGGGCTTGAGCGCCTCCCACACAGCTCGGAAGAGCGAGAGGTTCTTGATGCGCTGGGCGCCCCAGTCGGCCTGGATCTCCGTGCACGGCACGCCCCAGACCTTCTCGCTCTGGGTCTTGAAGAAGTGCCCGTAAAGGCGCCACCCGAACCGCGAGACGACGAAGCCTTCGAGCGTCGACTTGTCCTTCGGCGGATGCACTCGCGCCCAGAGGTACGAGCCGACGCAGCGCAGCGCTTCGATGGGCCCGATGTTCCTCAGCACGTTCATCGCCGAGATCGGGTAGTCGTAGAACTTGCCCCGGTAGTAGACGCGGCTGAGGCGCGGCCGCTTCAGGAAATTCTCGGCGCCGAGGATCTCGAACCAGAGATCCTCCACCGGCTGCACCTTCGTGAAGAAACGGTGGCCGCCGATGTCGAAGCGCCAGCCGTCGGCGGTTGCCGTGCGGCTGATCCCGCCCACGACGGTGTCGGACTCGAGCACCGTGCTCGGTACGCCGCGCTTGCTCAAGACGTACGCGGCGGTGAGGCCGGCCGGCCCGGCGCCGATGATCACGATGTTGCGGTCGTCGGTCATCGACCCATCCTGCCACGCAGGCATTCGCCCGACCCCCGCGATCAGCCGGCTCGCTCGGGCCCGCACGGCCGGCCGGACCGAGCGCCTGATGTAAGCGGCCGGTCAAGAACTCGGGTTCTGCGTTTCCTCGCGCCGGCGCGAACGACTACTCGAACGAGCCGACATGCCCATGGTGCGTGGCCTGATTCGGACGGATAGTGTTGAATCGCGGAGTTCGCGGCGGGCAGCGTGGGAGTACTGGCGCTCGCGGCGGACGGAGGGGGGGTGGTGGCCGGTGCCTCGCGTACGGCGGTTCCGGAGGCAGGCCTGGGTGTTGGCGGCGTTGCTCGTGGCGACCGCGGCCTGCGGCACCGCACCGAGCGGTTTCGAGGCGCAGGCCGCCGAACGGTCCGCGCCGGCCGGCCGGGCCGTGCTCGTGTCGCAGCCGATCGTGTT
>CAZLEC010000605.1:0-3051 GCA_964558245.1 uncultured Burkholderiales bacterium
CACTTGAACGCCGAGGCCGGCAGCGTCAGCGACTGGAACGTCGAGAATTTCTGCTGCTTCCCGGCGCGGCGCTGGAGGGAGCGCTCGACGCGCTCGGTGACCGGCTTCACGAACCCGTCGGGGAGCTTGGCCCGCTCGATCTCCTCCTTCACGACCTCGCGGAGCGGCGCGCCGGCAAAGGTGTTGCGCTGGAGCGCCGCGGCCCGCGCCGCGTTGCTCGCGCGGTTCACCCGCTCGAGGGTGGCCGACAGCAGTTTGTGCTGCTCGGCGTCGGGAAGGAGGTCGACCTCGTTGCCGGTTGCCATCGGCGCCGGATGGTAGCGACACCGGCGTCGGAGCCGGGCGGCTATTCCGGACAGGTATTATCCGTGTTGTGAAATTGTCCGACGGGGTGGAGTGGGGAGTGCACGCCTGCGTGCTCCTCGCGGTGCTCCCCGACGGCGCCGCGCTCCCGGCCGCGCGTCTCGCGGAGTACCACGGCGTTCCGTCGGCGTATCTCGCCAAGCACCTCCAGTCGCTGGCGCGGGCCGACGTGCTGGAGACGGTGAAGGGCCCGCGCGGCGGCTACCGGCTCGCGCGGCCGGCTGCGGAGATCACGGTGCTCGACGTGGTGGAGGCGATCGACGGCGACGAGCCCGCGTTCCGCTGCACGGAGATCCGGCGGCGGGGGCCGAGTGCCGTTCCGGCCCGCGAGTACCGCCTGCCGTGCGGCATCCATCAGGTGTTCAGCCGCGCCGACGACGCCTGGCGTGCGGAGCTCGCGGCGGCGACGATCGCCGACCTCGTGGTCGGTGTCGTCAACGAGGCGCCGCGACCCGCGCTGGAGAAGGCGGCCCGCTGGCTCGACGACGCGGTGCGCTGAGCGACGCGCCGGAGTAGGGCGAGGGTCGCGTCAGCGGCCGGCCCGCGGCCGCTTGCCGTGGTTGGCCTTGTTGCGGCGGGCCTTGAGCTTGCGCTTCTTCGTCTTCTTGCTCATAAGGAAGACACGCTATCGCATCGCTAGCCTTCGCCCCGATGGAGAACCTCGGGCTCGTCGGCTTCACCGGTGCAGGGGCCAACCGGCTGTTCAGCGCCCTCACCGGCCAGCCCGCGCCCAGCGAGTACGAAGCGGCCGTCGGCATCGCGACCGTTCCCGACGAGCGGCTCGAGCGGCTCGCGGCGATGTCGCAGTCGAAGAAGATCGTGCACGCGGGCTTCGAGCTGGTGCACCTCGCGCTCCCGCCGGGGCTCAAGCCGGGTGAGGGACTGGGCGCGAAGGTGCTCGGCGCGGTGCGCAACTGCGACGCGATCCTGGTGGTGCTCCGTGCTTTCGACGACGGTGGGGTCGCGTCCGACGCCGCCGGTGACCTCGACGCGCTCGAGCTCGAGCTCGTGATGACCGACCTCGAAAGCGTGGAGCAGCGGCTGAACCGTCAGCGGCGCGCCGCGAAGAGCGGCGACCGCGAGATCGCGGCCGAGGTGGCTTCGCTCGAGCGCGCCCACGCGGTGCTGTCGGAGGGCACGCCGCTGTCGAGGGCGAAGCTCGAGCCGGGTGATCTCGAGCGTCTCGCGCCGGTGTTCTGCCTCACGACCAAGCCGACGCTCGTCGTGCTGAACCTCGGCGAGAAGGTCGACGACGACGCGGGCGCCGCGATTGCCGGCGCGATCGCGGTCCCGATCGACATCGAGGCCGAGATCGCGGCGTGCGCGCCCGAGGACCGGGCAGACATGCGTGAGATGTACGGCGTCACCGCATCTGCGCTCGACACCGTGGCGCAGGCCGCGTACCACCTGCTCGGGCGGCGCACCTTCCTCACGACGGGCGACGACGAGTCACGCGCCTGGACCTTCCGCGCCGGCGCCAAGGCGCCCGAGTGCGCGGGGGTGATCCACAGCGACCTGCAGCGCGGATTCATCCGGGCCGAGGTGATCGACTGGCAGGAGCTGCTCGAGATCGGCTCGTGGTCGAAAGCCCGGGCCGAGGGGAAGCTGCGCGTCGAGGGCAAGGAGTACGAAGTCCGGGACGGCGACGTGCTCGAGATCCGCTTCAACGTGTAGCCGGCGCGGGGAAGAGACTGCATGCCCTGGCTCGTGCGCGGTGACGACGTGTTGGCGTCGGCGGAGGTCGCGGTCACGCGCAAGGTCCGGCGCCGGGGCCTGATCGGCCGCGACCAGGTCGACGGTGTGCTCGTGCTGCGGCCGTGCCGCCAGGTGCACACCTTCGGGATGCAGTTCCCGATCGACGTCGCGTTCTGCGACCGCTACGGGTTCGTGTTGCACATCAGCCGCATGCGGCCCGGTCGCATCTCCCGCTACGTGTTCCACGCGTACTTCGCGATCGAGGCGACGGGAGGCTCGTTCGACCGTTGGGAGATCGGCCTGGGCGACATCGTCGAGGTGCGCGGGTAGGGGACGGCACAATGGTGTCCGGCCCCAGAGCAGAGTGAGACCACTTGAGTCGGTTCTACGTCACGACCCCCATCTATTACGTGAACGACGTGCCGCACATCGGCCACGCGTACACGACCGTGGCCGGCGACGTGCTCACGCGCTGGCACCGGCTGCTGGGTGACGAGGTCTTCTATCTCACCGGCACCGACGAGCACGGTCTCAAGGTGCAGCGGGCGGCGGAAGCGAAGGGTCTCGAGCCCGCCGATCTCGTTCGTTCGGTCGCGGGTGTGTTCCGCGACGAGTGGGACGCGCTCGACATCGCGTACGACGACTTCATCCGCACGACCGAGCCGCGTCATCACCAGGCGGTGCAGGAGTTCCTGCAGCGGATCTACGACGCCGGTGACATCGAGCTCGGCACGTACGAAGGCCTCTACTGCGTCTCGTGCGAGGCCTACTACTCCGAGGACGAGCTGATCGGCGGCAACTGCCCGATCCACGACCGGCCGGTCGAGCTCGTGGTGGAGGAGAACTACTTCTTCAAGCTGTCGCGCTACGAAGACCGCCTCCTCGAGCACTACGCCGCGCATCCCGAGGCGGTGCAGCCCGACACCCGACGCAACGAGGTGCTCGGCTTCATCAAGGGCGGGCTCCAGGACTTCTCGATGAGCCGCACGTCGA
>CAZLEC010000606.1:0-3048 GCA_964558245.1 uncultured Burkholderiales bacterium
ACGGCCCGCACGGGCCGGTGTCGCCCATGCTCCACCAGTTGTCGCTGCCGAGCCGTTGTATCCGGTCGGCCGGGAAGCCGATGTCGTCGCGCCAGAGGCGCTCCGCCTCGTCGTCGCCCTCGTGCACCGTCACCCAGAGCCGGCTCGTGTCGAGTCCGAGCACGTCGGTGCACAACTCCCACGCCCACGCGATCGCCTCGGCCTTGAAGTAGTCGCCGAAGCTGAAATTGCCGAGCATCTCGAAGAAGGAGAAGTGCCGGTTGGTCCGTCCGATGTCGTCGAGATCGTTGTGCTTGCCACCCGCGCGCACGCACTTCTGCGACGATGTCGCGCGCTTGTACGGTGGCGTCTCCTCGCCCACGAAGTAGCTCTTGAACGGGATCATCCCGGCGATGGTGAACATCACCGACTTGTCGACCGGGATTACGCTGGTCGACGCAACCTCCGTGTGACCGCGCGCGACGAAGAAATCGATGAACGCGCGCCGGAACGCGTCCGCAGTTGTCGGGCGGTCGGACATCGCGACGAGGTTAGTGCCCGTTTGCGCGGTCGAAGCCGGAGTTCAACTCGACCTCCCTCGTGCGCATCGCGGTGCGGCCCTCGGACACGGCCGATCGCACGTTGTCGCTCCAACGATCCACGACGTCGGCCGGCGCCAGGCGTTGCACGATCCGGCGGACGCGGCGCGTCACCGCCCACGACGAACCGATGCCGAGCGCGAACCCGACGACCAGCCAGAACAGCCGCTTGAACACTCAGGACGCCCTGGTCTTGGCCGCCACCAGGTCGGGCGTCGCGAGGTCGGTCTTCGCCCGGCTGCGACGCCGCACTCGCCGCCGACGGGCCGGCGGCACGGGCGTCTCGCCCTCCTTCAACCGTTGCGCGGCACGCGAGACACCGGTGCCGAACGCCATCGCCTTCACCACCGGCGATCGCAGCGTGCGCGCCGCGATCCGGGAGGCGCCGTCGACTGCACCGCTCAGCCGTTCGGCCGAGGTCACGAGCCGCTCGACCCGGTCGACCTCGATCGCGGCATCGCACACCGCGTCGCGCGCGGCTTCCAAGAGGGGAATCGCCTCGTCGTGCAGCGCGGTCGCGGTGTCGCGCAGATCGCGCAGCGTGCGCGCGAGCGCGACAAGTGTGATCGCGAGCACTGCGACCAACATCGTCATGACCGTCGCGCCGACTACCGCGAGCACGTCACCTGCCGACATCGTCACCCACTTCCTCTGCTGGTTTCCTCTGCTGGTCTTCGTCGTCGGGGCCGAGCCGGCGCCGGGCCTCCAATGCTGCGAACATCCCGGGCTCCGCGCCGTGCGAGCTCGGCTGGTAGAACCGTTCGCCGGCGACCTCGGCCGGCATGTGATCCTGCGGAACCCAACCCTGCGGCGCATCGTGAGGATAGACGTACCCGGCGCCGTGACCGAGTTGTTGCGCGCCGCGGTAGTGGGAGTCCCGGAGGTGCATCGGTACCGGGCCGGATCGCCGGTCGCGCACCGCTGCCGTGGCCGCGCCGAGCGCGCTCACCACGCTGTTCGACTTCGGAGCGAGCGCGAGGTGGAGCACGGCGTGCGTGAGGTTCAGCGCGGCCTCGGGCAGGCCGACGTACTCCACCGCGTGCGCCGCGGCGTTGGCCACGAGGATCGACTGGGGATCCGCCAGACCGATGTCCTCGGACGCGAGAATGACGAGTCGTCGTGCGATGAATCGCGCGTCCTCGCCGGCTTCGATCATGCGCGCGAGCCAGTAGACACCGGCATCGGGATCCGAGCCCCGGATCGACTTGATGAACGCCGAGACGATGTCGTAGTGCTCGTCGTCGCCGTAGTTGACCGATCGCAACGCGAGCGCGGCTTCCGCGTCTTCCAACGCGATGTGTCCGGTGCCGCGTTCGACCGCGAGCGCGTGCGCGACCTCGAGGACCGTGAGCAGGTGGCGCGCGTCGCCCTCACTCTTGTCGACGAGATGCTCGAGCGCGTCGGCATCGATCTCCGTTGCTTCGTCGCCGAGACCGCGCTCACGGTCGACGAGCGCGCGTTGCGCGAGCTCGCGCAGATCAGCGTCGGCGAGCGGTTCGAGCCGGAACAGCGTGCTGCGCGACAGCAGCGGACCGGTGAGCGAGAAGAACGGGTTCTCGGTGGTCGCGCCGACGAGCACGAGCAACCCCTCCTCCACGAACGGGAGCAAGACGTCTTGCTGCGCGCGCGAGAAGCGGTGCACCTCGTCGAGGAACAGGATCGTCCCCTGGCCGCGCTCGCCGAGCCGGGCCCGCGCCCGCTCCGCGACCTCGCGCACGTCCTTCACGCCCGCACTCACCGCCGAGAGGGTCTCGAACGCCTTGGCGCTCACCCCGGCCACGAGCCGGGCGATCGTGGTCTTGCCCGTCCCGGGCGGCCCCCAGAGCACGACCGACGACAGCCGGTCCGACTCGATGAGCACCCGGAGCGATTTACCGCGCCCCAGCAGGTGCTTCTGCCCGACGACCTCGTCGAGCGACCGGGGCCGCAACCGCGCCGCCAGCGGCGCCCGGCTCGCCAGCCGCTCCTCGACCGCGGCGGCGAACAGGTCCGGCCCCGGCGACATCCCGCCAGGCTACGTCCCCGGGTGCACCATCAGATGGTGCACCTGGGATCGCTCAGGCGACCTCCAGCGCACCATCAAATGGTGCCATCCGCAACGCGTTGGCCACTTCCCGGACCATCTGCTGATCAGAGGTGTCGTCGGTGAAGACGAGCGGGCGCCAACCAGCTCCGACGAGCGCCCTCAGGCGTTCGTTGTCGTGGGCCACTGCACTGGCGCCGGAGTGCACGGCCAGGCCGTAGTACTCGACCAGGAGACGACGGTCAGGCCACGCGAAGTCGAGAACGTAAGAACGATCCCCGAGTTGGACGCGATATTGCTGCATGGGCGCGGGCAGCCCGGCGTCCCGGATCACTTGCAGCACGTGGAGCTCAGACGCGCTCCCACCGGGATCGAACGAGGCGTCGCGCGCGGCAAGGAGGCCCTTCACCACACCGAGCCGACGCTTGGGGCCCGAGTCGAGTCGGG
>CAZLEC010000607.1:0-3035 GCA_964558245.1 uncultured Burkholderiales bacterium
CTTCCACCAGGAGGGGTGCCAGCCCGATGGAGAGCTCGTCGAGCAGGAGGATCGCAGGCTCGGTGGCAAGCGCGCGCGCCACGGCAAGCATCTGTTGCTCGCCCCCCGACAAGGTGCCGGCCAGCTGGCTCCGACGATCGCTCAGACGCGGGAAGAGGCTGTAGGTGCGGTCCTCGAGGTCCGATACCGAAGTGCCGCTGTAGCTGGCCATCGTGATGTGCTCCCGCACGGTGAGGTTCGGGAACACGCCCCGTCCCTCGGGAACCGCGCAGAGGCCGATGCGCGTCAGCGCGTGGCCGGGCACGCCGTTGACATGGCGCCCTGCCAAGTGGACACACCCGAGGGAGGGAGCCATCTGGCCGCTCGCCACCTTCACCGTGGTGGTCTTCCCGGCGCCGTTCGGGCCGAGCAGTGCCACGACGCTGCCGCGCGACACCGCGAGATCAACGCCACGGAGCACTTCGATTCCGTTGTACGCGGCGTGGATGTTGCGCAGCTCCAGTATCGGCGTGGCGCTCGGTGCGCCCGGCCTTGCCGACGTTTCGTTCGATGGCGGAGCGGGCGACGAGGGTCGGGCCCACTCCGCGTGCGGTCTGGCATCGGCACTTCCCAGGTACGCGTCCAGCACGGACTGATTGCGCCGGATCTCGACCGACGTGCCCACCGCCAGCAGGACCCCGTAGTTCAGGACGTGCACGCGCGCACACACTTCCATGACCAGTCCGACGTCGTGTTCGACCAGAAGAATCGCCATGCCTTCCGACGCGAGCGCCCGCAACAGCGCGACGAAGCCGCGGGTCTCGTGGTCGCTCAGGCCGGAGGCGGGCTCATCGAGCAACAACACGCGCGGGCGAGAAGCAAGCGCCCGACCCAGCTCGCACAGCCGGGCCAATCCGGTGGGAAGCGTGTCGGTCCGTTCGTCGGCAACGTCCCGCAACCCGACGCGGTCGAGAATCGCCTCGGTGTCCTCGGTGGGGTCACAACCGAGATCGCGCGCCCACCGTCGGCGGATCTCTGCGGACACAAGAATGTTCTCGCGTGCGCTCAACGTCCCGAAGAGCTCGAGGTGTTGGAACGTGCGTGCGATGCCGCGGCGGGCTCGCTCTCGCGGCCGAGCGTGGGTGATGTCGCGTTCGTCGAGGGCGAGCGTGCCGCTGAGTCCTTGCTCCAGTCCGGTGATGGCGTTGAAGATCGTCGTCTTGCCCGCGCCGTTGGGACCGATGAGGCCGGTGACGCAGCCGCGTTCGACATCGAGGTCGACGTCGGTCACGGCGTTGTGGCCGCCGAAGCGCACGGTGAGGCCTCGAACCTCAAGCAGCGCCACTGCACTCCTCGACAGTGAACCCCAGACCCTGCTCCAAGCCCCGCAGCTCGGCGGCGGTCACCGGACCCTCTCGCCCGACCAACTCGGGCACGATCAGCGGGCGCCGAGTCGAAGCGGGAGAGCCGCGCGCGCGAAACCGCACCGCGATCTCGTGGCTCGAGATGCGTATGGCGTTGCGCACATCGCTCGCGATGCCGTCCGGGTTCCGAGCCAGGCTGATCCCCGCCAGACCGGGTAACAGGATCATCAGGTTGTTGAGCGACGGGTAGGCCGCGGCCACTTGCGGCATCGCGACCAGCAGCAGCGCCCCGATGATCGCACCCGACGCCACCGTGATGCCGCCGACCACCGCGAGGAGGAGCAGCGGCAACGAGGAGAGGGGACCACTGAGCAAGCTGAAGTCATCTTTGCCGACCGTGCCCTTCCAGCCCGCAAAGAGAAATCCACCGACCCCGGCCATCGCCGACGCCACGGCGAACACTTCCACCTTCGTCCGGGTCAGGTCGAGTCCCAGCGTGGTGCACGCGGCCGGGCTGTCCTTCATCGCCTGCAGCCGGCGCCCGAACTCGCCGCGCCGCAGCGCGATCGTCAGCCACGCCAGCAACACGAACACGGTCGCAATGGCGACGAAGTACGCCCTGTCGCTTGCGAGTGGGCTCCACCGGGCGAACGCCTTGCTGTCGGTCGCGAAACCGGTTATCTGGCCCAGCACGTTCTGCTCGACCAGCAACGCGAACGCCATCGTGCCGAGCGCGAGATAGAGGTCGCGCAAGCGCAAGCACGGTAGGGCGATGATCGCGCCGACCAGACCCGCGAAGGCGGCGGCGAGCACCAGCCCGACGGGCGACGCTCCCAACTGACCGGGCAACCACGAAGCCGCCAGCACGCCTAGTCCCGCAAACGCGAGTTGGGCCAACGAGATCTGGCCGGCGTACCCGACCAGCACGACGAGCGAGAGCATCACGATCGCCAACGCGAGGCCCTGGCCGACGGCCCGAAGCAGCGCACCGTGCATGAGGCCCTCGGCGAACCAGGCCGCGAGCACGAACGCGACGCCCGCGGCCAATGCTCTTTTCATCGACGGCGCGGGCGCGCGGTCGCGAGAGCGTAGCGTCGACGTGAACCGGATGCGGTCCTGGGGGAGCACCAACAGCACGACGAAGAGCATGATGATCGGGAGCGAATCGTGGATGCTCTGGACCGCGACCGGCACGTGGTGCATCTTGCTCAGGGCCCAGTCGAAGTAGCTCACGCTTAGCCCGAGAATGACTGCGCCGAGCGCGGTGAGGGGCAGGCTGCGCAGGCGGCCGACGATTGCGACCGCGTATGCATTGATGACCAGCAGCGTGAGGCGCGCCACGTCGAGGGCGAGGATCGGCGCAAGGAGGACTCCGGCCAGTGCCGCGAGCATCGAGCCGACGACCCAGCCGGCGACCGAGGCGACGGCGGGATTCTCTCCGTTGAGGCGGGCGAGGTTGCGGTCGTCGACGACGGCCCGCATGGCGATGCCCAGGCGGGTGCGTGTGAGCAGCATCCACAGGCTCGCCGCGACGACCGCTGACATGGCGAGAACGAACAGGTAGTGCCACGGGATCGGTGCACCCGCGACGGTGACGACGTCCGCCTGGAAGAATCGCGGAAGGGACGGTGTCACCGCGAACTTGCTTGGTGCCCACACCACCGAGCCGATGCCGATCAGGGTGACCAGGAG
>CAZLEC010000608.1:0-3031 GCA_964558245.1 uncultured Burkholderiales bacterium
GGCACGGCGCGAGCGACGGGCTGGTCGAGATCTGGAACGGCATGCCGTTCTTCTCCCCGTTGTGGGCGCGCCGGCCGACCGTCGCCTGGCTGCACCACGTGCACGACTCGATGTGGGAGATGACGCTTTCGCCTCGTCTCGCGAGTCTCGGCCGGCATCTCGAGTTCGACGTCGCGCCGCTCGTGTACCGCAACACGCCGATCGTGACGCTCTCGAACTCGTCGAAGGACGAGTTGGTGCGCAAGCTGCACCTCCGGCCCCAACGGATCACCGTGGTGCCCCCCGGTATCGATCCGTCGTTTGCTCCCGGCGGCACGCGGTCGGAGACGCCGCTGGTGGTCGCGGTCGGCCGCCTGGTGCCGGTGAAGCGGTTCCACGCGCTGATCGACGCGCTCGCCGCGGTGCGGCAGCGCCAGCCGGCATTGCGCGCGGTGATCGTCGGTGAGGGCTACGAGCGGGAGGCGCTCGAGGGGCAGGTGCGCGAGCTGGGCGCCGAGCACTGGATCTCGTTGCCCGGTCGCGTGGACGCGCCGGCGCTGCTCGACCTCTACCGCCAAGCCTGGGTGCTCGCGAGTGCGTCGGCGCACGAAGGTTGGGGCATGACGATCACCGAGGCCGCGGCCTGCGGAACGCCCGCGGTCGCGACCAGGATCGCCGGGCACACCGACGCGATCGTGCACGAGCGCACGGGGCTGCTCGTCGACGATCCGATCGAGATGGGCGCCGCGATCGAACGACTGATCGCCGACGACGCGTTGCGCGCGTCGCTGTCGGCCGGTGCCCTCTCGTACGCGACGCGCTTCACGTGGGGCGCGACCGCGCGCGGGACGCTCGAGGTGCTGGCCAACGAGGCCCTCCGGCGCCGCCGGTCGTGAGCGACACGCCAACCGGCGCTCCCCACACGCCAGCCGGCGCACTCGAGACGAATGCGGGCACGACCGAGCCGCCGGGCGGCCTCGGTCGCGGCCGGGTCGCGATCGGTTACGCGCTGCTCGCGCTCGCGGCCTACGTGCCCGTGTTGCGCAGCGACCCGGGGAAGGTCGCCGCCGACACGAAGCAATACCTGTATCTCGATCCCGGCCGGCTGCTGTCGCGCGCGGTGTCGATGTGGGACCCGCACATCGGCATGGGCACGGTCACCCACCAGAACATCGGCTACCTGTTCCCGATGGGCCCGTACTTCTGGGTGCTCGACAAGCTCGGCGTCCCCGACTGGGTCGCGCAGCGGCTGTGGCTCGGCTCGATCCTGTTCTTCGCGGGTATGGGCGCCCTGTATCTCCTGCGCACGTTCGGCATCCGCGGACCGGGCGTGGTGGTCGCCGCGGTCGCCTACATGTTCACTCCGTACACGCTCGACTACTCGGCGCGCATCTCCGTGTTGCTCCTGCCGTTCGCCGCGCTGCCGTGGATGATCGGTCTCACCCGCAAGGCGCTGCGCGACGGCGGCTGGAAGTACCCGGCGATCTTCGCGCTCGTCGTGCAGGTGATCGGCGGCGTGAACGCGACTGCGCTCATCTTCGCGGGCGTGGGCCCGGTGCTGTGGATCGTGTACGCGTGGCTCGTCGAGCACGAGGTCACGTGGCGGCGCGCGCTCGGGGTGACGGTCCGCATCGGCACGCTCACCCTCCTCACCTCGCTGTGGTGGATCGCCGGGCTCGAGATGCAGGGCACCTACGGGCTCGACATCCTGAAGTACACCGAGACCGTGCGCGCGGTCGCGACCGCGTCGTTCCCCAACGAGATCCTGCGCGGCCTCGGATACTGGTTCTTCTACGGCGGCGACCGCATCGGCCCGTGGGTCGAGTCCGCGAGCCTGTACACGCAGCGCCCGGTGATCTTGATCGCGGGCTACGGCCTCGTCGTGTTGAGCCTGCTGGCCGCGGGCGTCGTGCGGTGGCGGCACCGGCTCTTCTTCGTGGCGCTCCTGCTCGTCGGGATGATCATCGCGGTCGGGCCTTCGCCGTACGCCTCGCCGACTCCGTTGGGCGCGATCTTCAAGGCGTTCGCGAACAGCTCCAGTGCCGGTCTCGCGCTCCGCAGCACCGCGCGCGCGGTGCCGCTCGTGGTCCTCGCGCTCGCGGTCATGCTCGGCCTGGGAGTCAACGAGGCCGTCGGGCGCCTGCGCCGGCGCGGGCATCCGGCGCTCGCCGGCGTTGCGGTCGCGGCGGTGGTGGTGCTCATCGCGGTCAACATGCCGTCGCTGTTCAACGGAACGTTCTACGGCAAGAACCTCGAGCGCCCGGAGAACGTCCCCACGTACTGGACGCAGGCCACGAAGTATCTCGACAGCTTGGGTGACTCGACACGCGTGCTCGAGGAGCCGGGGAGCGACTTCGCGGCCTACACGTGGGGCAACACGGTCGACCCGATCACTCCCGGTCTGATGGACCGTCCGTACGTGGCGCGCGAGCTGATCCCGTACGGCACCGCCGGCACCGCCGACCTCCTCAACGCCTTCGACCTCCGCTTCCAGGAGGGCGTCGCCGATCCGTCGGGAGTGGCCGCGTTGCTCCAACGCATGGGCATCGGCGACGTCGTGTTGCGCAACGACATCCAGTACCAGCGGTACAACCTCGTGTCACCACGGGAGCTCAACCGGGTGTTCGCCCGGATCCCCGGACTCGGCGCGCCGACCGGGTTCGGTGCGAAGGCGCCGTCGTCGCAGGTGAAACCGGCCGCCGGCGCACGCGAAGAAGACGAGATCGACCTCGGCGCCCCGGCCAACGAGCCGAACCTGAATCCGGTCGTGGTGTACCCGGTCGAGCATCCGACTGCGATCGTGCGGGCGGAGTCCGCGCGGCACACGCTGATGATCTCGGGCGACGGCGAGGGCATGGTCGACGTCTCCGACATCGGGCTCCTCGCCGCGGCCGGCGCGACGCAATACAGCGCGTCATACCCGACCTCCACGGCGTTACGGGCCGCGGTGGCGCCCGACGCCGCGCTCGTCGTCACCGACGAGAACCGCAGTCGCGCGCGGATCTGGAGCTCGGTGCTCGACAACGTCGGCTACACGGAGCAAGCGGGCGAG
>CAZLEC010000609.1:0-3029 GCA_964558245.1 uncultured Burkholderiales bacterium
CGCTGGTTGACCCACTGTGTGGGGTCGGTCTGGAGGACGAGCTTGCCTTCGACGAGAATGCCGCCCACAAAGACGAACAGACTGGCGATCACGAGCGCGGGCGCGACACGATCCGACAATGACCCCAACCACACGGTGAGGCGGCCCAGCAGACCGGCGCGGAAGTCGCGCCCCTTGGTCGGCGATCGGTATTCGCGGATGCCGAGGATCGCGAGGGTTCCGATGATGCTGTTCAGACAGATCGCGGCGACACCGATGACCAACAGCAGTCCGAACTCGCGCAGCATCGGCACCTTGGCGTAGTGCAAGGCCGCAAAGGCGAAGATCGCGTCGAACGTCACGACGAGCAGTGCCGGGCCGAGGTTGCGTGAGGTCTCTTGGATGGGGTGTGGTGCGCGGTCGATGACGACCTCTTCTTCGACGCGTGCGTGCATCTGGATGGCGTAGTCGATGCCGATGCCGAGCATCACCGGTAGCCCTGAGATCGTGACGATCGTCAGCGGTATGCCGAGATAGCCGGCCACGCCGAAGGCCCAGACAACGCCGATGAGCACGATCCCGAGTGGGAGCAGCCGCCACCGGACCCTGAACAGCACCAGCAGGATCACCGTCATGATCGCGATCGCGATGAGCGCGAGTGTTGCCATACCGCCGGTGAGGTAGTTGTTGAGGTTCTCCAGCAGTGCGGGCGCGCCGGTGGTCGTGATCTGCGTGTGGTCGAAGTGCAAGGACTTCGCGGCGGCGGTTACGAAGTCGGCGGTCTTGCCCTCGTCCTTGATCGACTCATTGCCGAGCAGGCGCACGACCATCTGGGCATGGCGGGCGTCGGGGAAGAACGGGAGGAGCGCCGTACGAATCGGTTTGGGGTCGTGCGGTAGCGGATTGTCGTAGAGCAAGAAATCGAGGTATTGCGGATTGTCCATCGTGCGCTGTGCAGTCGGGATGGCGTTGAGGCGCGTGATGGTCGCGAGGGCTGACGTGTTACGCGCGGCCCGTCCGGCCTTGGACGGGTCGCGAACCAGGTCGTTCGCGAGGATCTTCCCGGCAACGCTCCGGGTGACGTCACCACCCGGACCACGCACAAGGCTGTCGTTCCACTGCAGGGCGGTGAGCGGTGTCACGACGTTGAGCACCTTGTGTGATCCGCCGATCCGGCTCGCGATGTTCGTCCACTGCTTGATGCCGTCGGCGGTGAACAGCTCGGCAACGGTGTGCCCCGGATCCATCGTGACGAGCGTGATCATCGCCTCGCCGCCGAACAACTTCTGATACGCGACGTTGTCCTTGTAGACCTGATCGCTCTTGTTCAGGTAGTTGCTCTGGTCCGTCGAGAACTTGAGCCTCGTCGCGCCGTAGCCCAGGCCGACGGTCAGGACACCACCGATCAACAGCACAATGATCCAGTGGCGCCCGAGGTTGAGTCCCAGCCACGACCAAAACTTGCGCACGTGGACTCCCATCGGCTCGACGTGCGTCCGAACCTAGCGATGCCGACCCGAGCTCCGGCAGAGCCCTTGGACCCAAACCGCAGCGTTCGTTCGACCCTTCGCATCGCAGGCCCGCTGCGCGGCGCAATGCACACACCGCGTCAGTCGAGGTCCGCAAGACCCGCACCAGGCCACCCGACACCTCCCGCGCACGCCCTCGAAGTCGGCACCGTGCCGAACTCGAACGCCCCGGCGCAGACGAACCCGACACACCCTCGGGCGTCGCTCCGAAACGCAGTTCTGGGATACGTCTTCTCCAGCTGCGCAGCAGTAACCGCGATCGAATGCGTGCGAGGCTGCGCCAAGCGCCCACGCCGTCCACGGGTTCGTCCCGCCCGTTCACCGCCCTCCGACAGTTGCGACCATTGGCCCTACCGTCCGCTCCGCGCAGCCGCGACGATCGTTCGGTGGCCGCGAGGAGGAGTCAAGGTGAAGATCACCGGCATTGAGGTCATCCCGTTCGAGACGTCGGTGCCGCGCATCTCGTTCGGGGAGCTGCTCGCCGACCACAAGGTCGTGCAGACCGTGACGAAGGTGCTCACAGACGAGGGGGCCGAGGGCTACTACTTCGGTGGTCACTTCCACGGCGACCAGGACGGTCTGTTGCCAGGAGACCGGGCGCTGATCACGCGGTTCCTTGGTCCGGTCCTTGCCGGGAACGATCCCTTCGACCGGGAACGCATCTGGCAACAGCTGTGGGCGGCCAAGCTGCCCGAAAACGTCTGCAGTGTCATCGATCTCGCGCTCTGGGATCTCGCCGGCCGCGTCGCCGGCGTCCCGGTGCACAAGCTGCTCGGGGGCGCGCGTGACAAGGTCAAGGCGTATGCGAGCAGCTTCAACAACCTCGGCCTGCCCGATGACTATGCCGCGCACGCGACGCAATGCCAGCGAGACGGGTACCGCGCGTACAAGATCCATCCCTACTTCGCGTGGGACCCCGCCACCCGGGCGCCGGCGCTTCCCAAGCCGGCACCGATCGACTGGGACATTGAGATCTGCCGCGCCGTGCGCGAAGCGGTGGGCGACGCCATGGTGCTCATGTTCGACCCATGGGGCGCGTACAACTACACAGACGCGCTGCGTGTCGGACGAGAGCTCGAACGGCTCGGTTTCTACTGGTACGAGCACCCGATGCCCGAGCACCGTATCGAGTTGTACGTGCAACTCGCCGAACAGCTCACGATCCCGATCTGCGCGCCGGAGATCGCCGAAGGCAGCATCTTTACCCGCGGCGACTGGATTCTTCGCCACGCATCCGACATCAGTCGTATTGACGTCCTGCGCGGCGGGATCACCGGCGCGATGAAGATGGCTGCCACCTGCGAGGTGTTCGGTCTGCGCTGCGAGCTGCACATGAGCGGCTTCGGCAACCTGCAAGTTCTTGGCGCGACCAGCGACGACGTATGCGAGTACTACGAACGCGGCCTCCTCGGACCCGGCGTCGACTACGACGCCACACCGCCCTACCTCAAGATCGCATCCGACCCAATGGACGCCGACGGCTTCGTCGAAGTTCCCACAGGTATCGGCCTCGGGTACGAC
>CAZLEC010000610.1:0-3028 GCA_964558245.1 uncultured Burkholderiales bacterium
AGTCGAACCCACCATGTCGGTGAACAACACCGCCACGTTCTCAGTCGTCAACGAAGCACCACTCCCGCCGGCACCCCCCAACCGTAAGCCGCGCGGCCCACCGCCCGCACAGTGCTCCGACGAAGGGCACTCCTCGAACAACCTCGAGGGGCGTCACCGACCGGCACAGGGGGCGTCCGCGAACCGGCGGCTGCTTTGACGTCCGGCGCATGGTGTGGTGAGGATCTTTATGTGGAGGGCTTTGCTGTCGGGGCGATGCGTGAGGCGGCGGTCGCGGCGACTGGTCTCGACTATTTCGGCGACGAGTGGACTGCCGATCGGTCGCACACGACGAGGTGCGATATACCAACCCCATGATCGATATCGCGGATCAGATCGCCCATGTGCTTCGTCATCCCGATGAGGCAGTCACGGCCGAAACGATCTACCGCTCCCATCACGGCGGGGTGTTCGTATCCGCCGGCACGACCGAGCACTTCCACGTCGAGTACCAGCGATACCTCGGCTACGCCGGACAGCAGCTGGCGCGAGGCGTGCTCGGCGACTGCGAAGCGGACTTCTTGCAGCTGACCGATTGGTTTGGTGGCCTCGTTCCACAACATCTTCCGTTCCGAGTATCGATCGTCCGTGGTTCGTTCGGCGCGTTCCACGACACCTGCGCTGACACCCATCTTCACTGCGCCGCGTTCGATGGCCACAACGCCGAACTGGTCGAAATGCTCAACATGGCCGAAGCCGTCGAGGTGTTCTCCGCCGGACAGAACGCGGGATGGGACTGCAGCGCCAGCAACGGTGAGGGCCTGTCGCGCGTCCTCGCCACCGCGTTGCACCCCACCCAACTCGACGGATTCGCAACGGCCGGCGATTGGCTCAACTCACCACGCAAGAACTTCGTCGACCACAACGACCAGACCGACCGCAACCCAACCTCGACCGGCTGCGCAGCCCTCTTCCTCAACTACCTACATCACCAGCTCGGGCACACCTGGACGACGATCGTTGCACACGGCCGACCGACCCTCGCCGCCACTTACCACGCGCTTCAGAACAGCGACGACGGCTGGGAACGATTTTCGACACTCCTCGCCGCGCACTACCCACCCGGCCGATACGCACACGTAACAACCGACAACGTCTTCCCACTCTGACATTCCGGCCACCCGAATCGACCAAAGATGTCCCCGAACACGCTCGGACTCGCCGCGGGTATCCCGGCAAAGGTGATCTCGGAACGAGTCGGCCACGCCAAGGTCAGCATCACGCTCGACCTCTACAGCCACGTCGTCCCCGGGATGCAAGAAGAGGCCGCCGCCAAGCTCGAGGCGCTCCTCTTGGGCTGAGCCCTCCGGTTACGGGATCAGCAGGAACGAGCCGATTCAGGCTGTTGTCAGTGTCAACTAGGTCCCGCTATGGAGCCAGACAATCGTTCCCGCTTCGGGCTGATTCGTCTCGACTTGCGCCGCTAGCGCGGCTACGAGCCGACCGACGACACCGCGCCGGTGGCGAGGAAACGCTCTCGGCGCAACGAGGATCATTCCGCAGTGTGCGCGTGCCTGCTCCGCTCGCCACTGCAACTCCACGGCAACGAAGTCGGCGATGTTCTCCGTGACGATGCAGCGTTCGTCGAGCTGCGCGAACACGAAGAGCTGCTCGTCGTGCAGGCCGCGCAGCTCAGGTTCTTCCTGTGCGGCAATCGCATCGAGACCGCGTCGCCGCAGTCCTTCGGCGATTGCGGCCGAGAACATCTCGTCGAGGAGCAGTTTCACCCGTACAGGCGTTGACGAACCTCACCGGCGCGCTGCGTCGCGCCGGCCGCGGCTTCGTTCATCTCGACGCGTTCGTCGATCTCGTCCGGGAACGACGCGTAGTAACTCTCGGCGGTCCGCACCTGTGCTTCGGTGACATTGAGCCACTTTGCCGCTCGCCGCACCGCCTCAGCCGCGCCGCCCTCCGCAAAGTCGCGCAGGAGGACGACGATCTCCCAGACGTCGGGGCCGGCCGCCAGACCGGCGCGCCTACCCGTGGGTCCGTCTCGAAACACGACGCCGGGATGCTCGGCCATACGGATTCCCTCGTCCACCAGCCGGACGACCAAGCCCGAGGTCGCTTCGCCAGTTCCCGCGCCGTTCCGGCGCAGCCGACGCGCGACTTCATCGGGAAAGCGAACCGAGATCGGAGTACTCACGCGCTACATTGTAGCGCGCTTTCGGTCGCCAGATCGCCGCGCTTTTTTCGCGCGCTTGGCACCACGACGGCACCACGGCTGTGAGATCGCGGCCGCTTAGCGCGCGCCTCAAGCCTCCGACCAGGGCTTTTACCTCAGCCAGCGCCGACCTCGTAGGGCTCGGCGTAGAACTGGCTGTACCACTTGCGAAACTTCATGATCGGGCCGTCGGTGTCGGCGAGCGCGGGGGTGGGCAGGAATCGCTTGTGCTCCCAGATGGGCTGATCTTCCTGCACCTGCTTGTTGATCTCCTTCACGAACGCGGCCGCGACCGTGGAGGTGAGCTTCTCGTCGTCGAACTTGCGAACGATGAAGTTGAACCGAACCTGCGTGGTCTCGTCGTCGATCGGGGTGGTCGTCGCGATGTTGATCGCGTCGACGATGCCGCTGAACCAGACCTTGGAGAAGCCGGGGCCGTAGTTGTACACGTCGATCCGGCCGTGGGTGACGCCGCGCGGCGTCACGTACGACTGCTTCGAGAGCATCACCGAGCACGGGCCGTCAGTGTCGTAGCTCTCCATCTCGGCGACGTCGTCGGTGCCGTGCACGTACTGGAAGTGCGCGGGATCCGCTCCGTTCTCCGACATCTCCTGCGGCACGGTGCGGATCACGTAGGACGACGAGTAGAAGTCGCTCCACGCGGGATCGCCGATCTCCTCGATCACCGGGATCTCCCACTTCGGAGCTTCGTCGTGCGGGTGGTACCACGCGAGCACGAAGCCGTTGCGGACGATCGTCGGGTAGGTGCGCAGCCGCGCCTTGCGATTCGTGCGCTGGCTGTAGGGGATGTTCGTGCACGCGCCG
>CAZLEC010000611.1:0-3026 GCA_964558245.1 uncultured Burkholderiales bacterium
CGCCGTGTTCCACCCCCGGTTCGCGATGTCATCGGTCGTCGGGTTCGCGGGCGACCTCACCGCGGCACAGACGTTGTTCACCTCCCTGCTCGTGCAGGCGCAGGTGGCGATGCATGCCGCCGCGGCCGCAGCGCCGCCCGGGACCCGAGCCCGCAGCCGCGCGTTCCGCACCGCGTTTCTCACGGCGTACGCACACCGGATCGCCGAGCGACTCGCCGAGATCAACGCGCACGTCGTCGCCGACGCCGAGGCCGAGACCGGCCGTTCGATCCTGCCGGTGCTCGCGGTGCGCTCCTCCCGGGTCGACGACGCGATCGACGAGATGTTCGGTCGGCTCAAGTCGTCCGCGGTTCGCCGGGCATTCGATCCCGCCGGCTGGTCGAGCGGCCGCTCGGCCGCCGACCGGGCGCAGCTCAACGCCGGCGATCTCGCCCGGCCGGCCCGGGCGCTCACGCACCGACCCTGACCCCGCCCCGCCGGCGCGGCCTCAGGTCGGGTCGACGGGAAAGCCGGCGGCGGTCAGCGCGGTCACGATCCCGTCCGCGTGGGCGCGGTCCCGCGTCTCGATCGAGAGCTCCAGTCGCGCCCGCTTGAGCGCGACACCCGGCAGGTCGCGGCGGTGCTCGACGTCGACGATGTTCCCCTGCGCGCGGGCTACGACCGCGGCGATCGCGGCGAGCGCGCCCGGGCGATCGGGTACGTCGATCTTCAACCTCACCAACCGCCCCGACCGCGCGAGTGCCCGCGACAACACCGACGTGAGCACTCGCACGTCGATGTTGCCACCGCTCGCGATCAGGGCGACGTTTCGACCCCGGAACCACTCGGGGTGCTGCATCACGGCTGCGAGCGCGGCCGCTCCGGCCCCCTCGACCACCGATTTCTCGATCTCGATGAAGAGCGCGATGGCCTCCTCGACGCGTTGCTCGCTCACGACCAAGAGATCGTCGACCAGCTCGTCGGTGATCTCGCGCGTGAGCACCCCGGGCTCCGCAACGGCGATGCCCTCCGCGACGGTCGGCCCGCCGGTCGGTGCCGGCGCGCGACCCAGCGCGTGCAGCATGCCCGGGTATCCCTCTGCCTGGACGCCGACGATTCGCACGCCGGGCGCGGCGTGCTTCACTGTCACCGCGATACCGGCGATGAGCCCTCCCCCACCCACGGGAACCACGATCGTGTCGATGTCCGGCGCCGCGGCGAGCAGCTCGAGACCGACCGTGCCTTGACCCGCGATGACCAACGGGTCGTCGAATGCCGGCACGAGTCGCGCGCCGGTCTCGGCGGCGATCTCCTTCGCGCGGGCGAAGGCCGACGCGTAGCCGTCACCTTCGAGCTCGATACGCGCGCCGTGATGCGCGGTGTTGGAAACCTTCGTGAACGGCGTGTCGGCCGGCATCACGATCGTCGCGGGAACGCCGAGCAGACGCGCGTGATACGCGACGCCTTGCGCGTGATTCCCCGCCGAGGCCGCGACGACACCACGCGCGCGGGCGCCGGAATCGAGACGGCCGAGGAAGTTGCGAGCGCCGCGCTCCTTGAACGAGCCGGTGAACTGTTGGTTCTCGTACTTCACCCACAGGTCGGCGCCGGCGATCTCCGACAGCGTCCGCGCCGCGAGTGTCGGCGTCTCGATCACGGCGCCCCGGATCGCGTCGGCCGCGAGTTTCACATCGGCGAACGTGACGGGGAGCACCATCACGTCATCGTGCCACGTCAGGCCGCGTTCGTTCGTCCGTTCGTGGGTGCGAGATCCGCGATCTCTGCGAACTCGGCGTCGACACCCGCGACGCGAGCACTCATCGCGACCGAGATCACGTTGGTGATGATCTCGCCGAACGCGTCGGGATCCGCGATCAGCCAGGAGTGGCTGCCTTCCACGGTCACGGCATAGGGGTTCCCGAGGCTCTCGCACAATGCGTCGAACGACGCGCGGGTCACGAGCTCGTCGCGCTCACCCCACAGCACCACGACCGGGAGTCTGCGCGCCTTGAGCTCCTGGAGCTCGCCGGTGAGGTCGGCGTGCCGGGCGATCGTGGCCGCGTGCCAGAACGCCCGCGGGTCGCGCAGCACGTTCGGGACGGCCGCCTCGAGCACGACGGGAAGCACCCGGCGCAACTGGCGCAACGGCAGCACGTCACTGGGGAAGTGCAGCCCCCAGTCCCAGAGCGGTCGCTGCGCGATCGACTTCGTCAGCGATCCGTCCTGGCGCCACGCGGACCCGCCGATCGAATTGATCAGCACGAGCCCGCTGACGCGTTCCGGCCAGTCGTGGGCGGTCTGGATCGCGACCCCGCCGCCGAAGGAATGGCCCATCAGCACGACCGGCTCGGTGAGCCCGACCGCATCGAGGAAGTCGTTGATCCACTGCGCATAGTTGACGAAGTCGTCGGCGCCCGGGGCGAGGGCGCGACTCCCGTCGAAGCCGGGCAGTGCGGGCGCCCACACCTGGAACCCCCGTGCGAGGAGGCGCTTGAGCGCGGCCTTGTAGGTACGGCCCGACAGGCCCCACCCGTGCAGGAAGACGATGGCCGGGCCGGCCCCGCCGACGCCGTAGGACGCGACTCGTCCCGAGACCTCGGTCTGGCGCCACTCCAGGAGCGGAGACTTGCCTGTGGTGTCCACGCCTCCATGGAACGGCATTTGACCGCCCGCGCTACAGGGTCGAATGACACACCCGGCTCGGGCCGGACGGCTCCAGGCGCCGGGGTGGCGGTTCGCACCCCGCCGCAGATGGGATCCGGGCGACATCCCGCTCACTAGTGTCCGGGCCGGCGAGGAGGTCGGGAATGCCGGAGCAGGTTCGGGTGGTCGGGTGATCGAGTTCTCGGGACGGGACGGAAATCACCTCGCGGCCGACGTGGCCGGCGCGCCCGGAGACCCTCCGGTCGTCCTGCTGCACGGCGGCGGGCAGACCCGCCACTCCTGGGGCACCACGCTCGGCGCGCTCGCCGGCCGGGGCTGGCGGGCGTACGCCGTCGACCTGCGCGGCCACGGCGAGAGCGAATGGGCCGCCGACGGCGACTACA
>CAZLEC010000612.1:0-3024 GCA_964558245.1 uncultured Burkholderiales bacterium
TGCACAACCTCGATCTCCCTGGTACCGACGAGCTCGTACATCTTCGTGCGCCCGATCGACAGCACTCGCGCAGCTTCGCTCATTGTGAGCAGCAGCACCTCATGGCCGCGCCGGTTCGCTCGCTCACGTTCTGCCTTGGATCCGTTCGCTGTTGTTCCCATGTCCGGTAATAGCGCGCTCGACCCCCTCGCGCGCGACAAAAAAACTCGAGAATTTTCCGCACACCGATGCATCGTCGATGCAGGACACGGCGCCGTTCGTCAACCGTCAGCGTCGTGTGAGCCGTGACCGGATACGCCGGACGCGGTGGACCCGGACCCGGACCCGGACCCGGACCCGGTCAGTGTTGGCAATGACGCGTCTTCACCGACGGCTCGCGGGGTGAGGCTCGCCTAGGTTCGCAGTTCGCGCCTGCAAGCAAGGTCCACACGCGACGTCTGCCGAGAACGTCTGCAAGGCGCGCGCCGTCCAAGGGGCTCTGACCCGCTCCGAGAGGCGGACGTCGCTCATCGCCGCTTCGGATGGCGTCGACATTGCCGATGTCGACGAGCTGCCGATCGGCTCGTCGGACGCCAGCAAGGACGGCCAGCTAACACATGCCCCTCAGCAAAGGTCTGCGCAGGATGTCTGTGCAACGTCGGGAATCGAGGTCGTCGAAGTCCGCTCACGTCCGGACGATCGCGGCCTGGTGAAGCGAGCGGACGCGCCGCACCTCGACGCTTTCGACGACATCGTCACGCCTCCGTGGATGAGTTGCTGTTCGACTCGCTGACGTCGGAAACGGTGGCGAAGTAGCACGCGACCCTTAACGGAGGTCTGCACCAGAGGTCTGCACGCAATGTCTGCACGCCCGCCGAAATCGTCGAAATCGTCGAGCGCGACGTCGTCTGCCACTCCCGCGCCGGCAACCAACGAGCAACGCGAGTTCGTACGCCTTCGTTCGCCCCGGGGCCTGCGCGGGCCTGGACGCGATGATCAACGCCGGTTGATCCGAAGATCGCCGACGCAGACGGGCCTCAGGCGGTGAGCGCGGGCTGAACTACCGCGCTCGGGCTCAAGTGCCGGTGAGCTGTTCGCTGCGCGACAAGGCCGCTCAGCCGGTCGCCAGGCGGCACGCGACGCTCATCGCCTCGCGCGACGTTCAGCAATGACGTGACTCGACCCGGGGATCACTGCCAGTGCCCGCGACCGCACAACATCGTCGTCACCTGCGGCAAGAGGATCACGACCGTCATCTCTCCGAGCTCGAAGCGCACCCCTCGCGGACCCGCGTTACCGACTCCCCAGAATGTCGCCTTCTCCCGAGCGAAGTAGCCCCGCGAAAAAGTGTCACGAACTTGCATTCGAAAATGCCGACGTCGCGTCCCCCGCGGAATTGGCACTGAGCACCAGACACCACGAGCCCGATCTGCACAGCGCGCTCGACGACCTTCCCGAGCTCGACAGACCATCTCGCGACGACTCAACAGTTCAACCGCAAATCACTCCTTGAAGAGGCTCACAGACTTGCTGATGCCGCTAAGCGGCATCAGCAGAGGGCTTGACGCGCTCGATCGCGACGCTGAGGCGCCAACAGCAGACACTCGGTGGGTGATGCCGAAATCGCTTCAGAGGCGGCGTCGACCATTGAAGACCGGGCGATGTGGAGGGGTGAACATCTCAACATGCGGCGCGGGCATCGGCCTCTGTCCGTTGTATAATTTCGGTTGCGGACATAGGTTCGTAGAGTGTCGTTGCGCGCGAAGGGATGGCTTACCATTTGCCTCTGCGCTGCGGTCGGTGCCTGCGGAGGGCCGTCCGCAGCTGCCGGGAAGGTGGCGCTTGCGCGATCAAACGTGGCGCAGGAACTCATGACGGCTGCGTGTGAGAACTTCGCGGACGCGTTCCTGATCACACAAGCCCCGCCGCCGCCACCACCGACCTGGGCGCAGAAGATTTCCAAGATGGACAGTGCCATGACAAACGCTGCCGCGGCCGCGAAGGACGACTTCATCATGTGGGCGATCGGGAGCCAGGCCATTGCGCGACTTGACGAAGCGTTGCACAAGCGAGACTCCCGCGAGATCTCCCTGGAGATCGGCGTAGCAAGTAGAACTTGCGGCCCACTCGTTCTCGCGACGTAGCGACACGACGTTCCGAACGGACGCGCATCGACGGCCCGCAATGGACAGCTCACCTTTCGCCGGAGTGCTCTGCGGACACTGGCGCGTGTGCGCTGACGCCCGTTTCATGCGTTTCAACAACGGCTGATCAAGTACTGAGCGCGCGGAACCGGTTCTCGTGCTTCAGCGTCATAGTGACGTGGTGAGGACGAGGTGTATTGCAATGGTTCTGCTGGCTTTCGCGCTGTGCGCCACTGCGTGCTCCAGGGGCGACTCGCCGCCACTCAAAGTGGGGGTCTACGGCGCGTTGCGACGGCTTGGTGGGCCGATCGCCGGCAGTGTCGTTGCAGTGTCGCCGAAAGGAACTCCGGCGGCGTCAGCGCATACCCGTGTGCCAGGACCTGGCTTCGAGTTGATCGTTCCCAGCGGGAGCACGTACACAATTCGCGGTACGGCGAGCGACGGCTCAGCTTGCGCACCTGTGACCATCTCCATCCCGCGGTTGACGCATAGTGAGAGCCCGGAACCGCCTTGGACAGTGCGTCCCACGTCCTGCGGCCGCTCGAGAGTGCCTTAGGAGCATCACCGGGGTGGCAGCATTCTCGCGCTCAACTCGGCTTGTCTAGCCGACTTGACTTGATCTGTCTAGCAGCTAGACTGATCGCTTGTGAAGCCGATCAAGGTCAAGGAGCTACTCAAAATCCTGCGACGGCACGGTTGCGAGGAAGTCCGCCAGGAGGGCTCGCACCTGATCGTGCGGTGCGGGAAGTGCACCGCTGTGCTCGTGATCCACGGCAAGGAAGTCGCACCGGGGACGCTTCGCAACATTCGAGAAACGCTCGAGCCGTGTCTTGGGAAGGGATGGATCAAGTGAAGACCTACACCGTGCTCGCGGAGCGAGACGAGGCCGGATGGTGGGCGG
>CAZLEC010000613.1:0-3001 GCA_964558245.1 uncultured Burkholderiales bacterium
GTCGTCTCGTCGGCTCCGGCTTCGAGCGACGCGCCGCACGACGAGCAGAAGCGGGCTTCCGGCTGATTCGCGTGTCCGCATCGTGCACAAACCACCCGGTCAGGGTACCGGGGTGGGAGGAGCCCCACAACGGGGGCTCGATCTCGACCTGAGCCTGAGAGTTCGGTTGTCTCGATGCGATCGGGGCCGGGACCGCGTCACTCCTCGCCGACGAGCTCCCGGTAGGCGTCGGCATCCATCAGCGCGTCGAGCTCGGAGGCTTCGACCACGCTCACCTCGAGGATCCAACCCGCGCCGTACGGGTCCTGGTTGAGCAGCTCCGGCGCGTCGACCAGCGCGTCGTTGACCGCCTGCACCACGCCCGAGATCGGTACGTACACGTCGGACACCGACTTCGTCGACTCGATCTCGGCGGCGCTGGCACCGGCGACGATCTCGAGGCCGACGTCGGGAAGCTGCACGAACACGACGTCGCCGAGACTGTCCTGGGCGAAGTCGGTGATGCCGATCCGGGCCACTGAGCCGTCGACGCGCACCCACTCGTGCTCTCGGCTGTAGCGAAGCTCTTGCGGAACGTTCATCAACCTCTCCCAGGCTCGAGTCGCGGCGGATCGTACCCAGCAACCCGCCCGCCACGTTCGATCGGGCGCCCGTTCAGTCGGGCATCCCGCTGAGCTCGGCGACCTGACCGGCGTGGATGGCGACGAGGCGCCGCGCCTCGCCATCGCTTACCGCGTCGGCCCACACGTGGGTGACCGCGATCTCGGGATCCGGCAACACCAAGGCCCAACCGTCGGGGTACAGGATCTTGACCCCGTCGACGAGCACGGTCTCGT
The DNA here is from genome assembly GCA_964558245.1 of uncultured Burkholderiales bacterium. Classification (GTDB taxonomy): domain Bacteria; phylum Actinomycetota; class Acidimicrobiia; order IMCC26256; family PALSA-610; genus JBBQER01. Next base: position 837 of record CAZLEC010000613.1, read on the forward strand.
GATCCTTCGCGCGTTCGACCATCTCGCGCATGACCGCACCCTTGCGCTCCCACGGTGTGGGGACGGCTTCGTGTGCGATGTGCGACTCCGGCACCCCCGCGAGGATCGCTGACAGCGACCGCTCGTCGCGCGCCAGCAGATCGAGGAGGTGCGCCAAGGTCGCGGCCGCGTCGTACGCGGGCAGGAACGACGGCCAGATGAACCCACCCTCTTGCGACGCCGCGAGATCGACGCCGCGTTGCTGCGCGACTTCCATCAGGTGCGCGGCCGAGAGCTTCGTCCAGATGACCGTCGCACCGTGTCGCTGCGCGATCCGTTCGGCCTCCCGGCTCACCGACACCGGCAGCGCGATCAGCGCGTTGGACTTCGACGAGCACACGAGATCGACGATCACGAGCAGCGCCTGGTCGGCGGTGAGCGCGACACCCTCGTCGTCGATGATCACGGCCGTCTCGCCGTCGGGATCGAACACGAGCCCGAGATCGGCGCCCGACGTGCGTACGAGATCACCCATGATCTTCACACGCGTCTCCACGTCGTCGACCGTCGCGAGCACGGTCGCCGCGTAGGGGTTGACCGCCAGTACCGACGCCCCGATCTTGCTCAACACGTGCGGCATGACCACCGAAGCCGCGCCGAACGAATAGTCGAGTACAACCTTGAACGAACGCTGCCGCAGCCGGTCGCTGTCGACACTCGCCTCGAGCGCGGCCGTGTAGAACTCCAGCGCGCGGGGCGGGAACATGATGTCGCCGATGTCGGCTGCGAACGCCCGGCGAAAGTCCTCGCGGTACAGCAGACGCTCGAGCTTGCGCTGCTGGCCCTCGTCGATGTCGGCGCCCTTCTCGTCGAAGAACCGGATCTCGACACTGTCGGGATCGTCGGGAGCCAGGCGCACCGAGATCCCGCCCTGGGCTCGCTCACTGCGCACCTGGAAGCGGGTGACCGGCACCGTCGAGAGCTCGAGGTCCATCACGTGGACACCGCTCAGGTTCAAGCCCGCGATGAGTGCCCGCTTCAGCGCCCGCGCGACTCGGCTGGTGTCGCGGCTGGTGCAGACGACCGAGCCCTTCTTGAGTGCGGTGCCGTACGCCATCGCGAGACGAACCGCGACCTCCGACGTGATGTCGACGTTGGCGAGCCCGCGCACGCCGCGGCGCCCGAACAGCGTGCGCGCGCCCTTGCTCTCCCACACGATCGACGACGTGACGAGCGCGCCGGCCTCGACGGTCTTGAACGGATAGATCTTCACCCCGGGACTGACGATCGCGCGGGCGCCGACGAAGCACTCGTCGCCGATCACGACGCCTTCCTCGATGTGGGCGTGCTCGCGAATGTCGTTGGCCCGCCCGATCACCGCGCCCCGCAACCGTGCCGAGTGCCCGATGTAGCCGTGGTCGTGCACGACCGTGCGCTCGAGATGCGCGTCGGCCTTCACGACCACGTCGGCGCCGAGCACGGTGTAGGGCGCGAGTACCGCGCCGGCTTCCACCCGCGAGTTGTCGCCGACCAGCACCGGCCCCTCGATGATGGCGTCGGGCGAGATATCGACACCTTCGCCGATCCATACCCGCTCGCGGAGCTGGAATCCGGGCAGGTCGAGCTGCACCAGCCCGTCGAGCAGGTTCTCGTGCGCGGTGCGGTACGACTCCAGCGTGCCGACGTCTTCCCAGTATCCGTCGACGACGGTTCCGAGGAGCGACAGCCCGCGATCGAGCACCGCCGGGAACACGTCGCCCGAGAAGTCGACCACTTCACCTTCGGGGATGAAGTCGAACACGCCGGGATCGAGCACGTAGATCCCGGTGTTGATCGTGTCGGAGAACACCTCGCCCCACGTCGGCTTCTCGAGGAAACGCTCGATCTGGCCGTCGTCGCGGGTGATCACGATGCCGAAGTCGACCGGATTCTCGACCCGCTTCAACGCGATCGTCGCGAAGGCCTGGTGCGCGTTGTGCTGCTCGACGATGCCGCCGAGGTCGACGTCGGTGAGCACGTCGCCGGAGATCACGAGGAAGGTCTCGTCGAGCTCGGCCATGGCGTTGCGGACGGAGCCGGCGGTCCCGAGCGGCGCTTCCTCGGTTGCGTAGCGCATGCGAACACCGAGCTCGGAGCCGTCGCCGAAGTACGTGCGGATGTGGTTGGCCATGAACGCGACTGTCACG
>CAZLEC010000614.1:0-3001 GCA_964558245.1 uncultured Burkholderiales bacterium
CCTGCGGGCGCGTGAGGTCGGCTTCATCCTTGCGCAGACCGGGGCCCGGGTCGCCGTCGTGCCGCGCCTGTTCCGCGGCACCGACTACCCGGCGCTCGTGCGCGACACCGGCTTCACCGGCGTCGTCGTCGAAGTGCGAGGCGATGCACCGCTTCCCACCTCCGACTCCGGCCTGCTCCCGGCGCGCGTCGCGGTCGACGACCCGGCGGTGATCTTGTGGACGTCGGGCACGACCTCCGACCCGAAGGGCGTCGTGCACACGCACCAGAGCCTGCGGGTGGAGGCCGAAACGATCGCCGCCGCGCACGACATGCGCGCGGGCGAGTCGCTGCTCTTGCCGATGCCGATCACGCACGTCGCCGGCCTCACCTACGGCGTGCTCCTTCCGGTCACGTCGGCGATCACCGCGGTGCTCATGGACACGTGGGAGCCGGCTCGCGCGCTCGAGCTCGTCGAGCGGGAGCACATCGCGGTGATGATCAGCACGCCCGTGTTCATGCGCACGATGATCGACGACGCGGCGTTCGCGGGCACCGACACGTCGTCGGTGCGACTCTTCTCGCTCGGCGGCGCCGGAGTCGCGCCGGCGATGGTCCGGGAGGGTGCTCGCGCGTTCGGCTGCTGGTGCAAGCGCACGTACGGCTCGACCGAGTACCCGACGCTCACCACGGGACGGATCGGCGACGATCCCGAACGCGACGCGACGACCGACGGCTGCCTCATCGACCGGGCCGAGCTGCGCGTCGTCGACCCGCAGGCGCTCGCCGACGTCGGGCTCGGCGAGCCGGGCGAGCTCCTCGTGCGCGGGCCCGAGATGTTCACGGGTTACCTCGATCCCGCACTCGACGCCGACGCGTTCGCCGACGGTGGATGGTTCCGCACCGGCGACCTCGCCCGTTTCGCCGACGATCACCTCACGATCGTCGACCGCCTGAAGGACGTGATCATCCGCGGCGGCGAGAACATCTCGGCGCAGGAAGTGGAAGCGTTGCTCGTCACGCATCCCGCAGTATCGGAGGCAGCCTGCGTTGCCGCGCCCGACCCGATCATGGGCGAGGAAGTGTGCGCGTTCGTGATCGCCGCGGCCGGCGCCGAACCCACCCTCGAGGAGCTGCGGGGACATCTCGTGGAACGCGGGCTCGCGCGTTTCAAGCTGCCGTCACGGCTGGAGCTCCGAGCCGATCTCGCTCGTACCGCGAGCGGCAAGGTGCAGAAGGCGCCGCTGCGCGCCGAGCTCGCACTCGACCCGAGCCGATGACTGACGAACGCGAGTTTCGCGACTGGGTCCACTCGGAGCTCACCGCGCGGCTCGCGCCCCGGCCCGTCGACCGACCGGTGTCCGTGCTCGGCGCCGGGAACGACGATCTCGAGGCCGGCCGCCGCTACCTGGAATCGCTCGCGGGGAGTGGGCTCGCGGTGCCTTCGTGGCCGCGCGAATACGGCGGGCTCGGCGCGACCCCGGCCGAGGTGGCGATCGTGCGGCGCGAGCTCGCCGACTTCGACGTGCCCGACCTCTACCCCTACCTCGTCGGGCTCGAGCTGATCGGGCCGACCCTCCTCGCGCACGGCACCGCGGAGCAGTGCGCGCGCTGGCTCCCGCACATCGCGAGCGGCACCGAGATCTGGTGTCAGCTGTTCTCCGAACCGGGCGCGGGCTCCGATCTCGCGGGCCTGGCCACCCGCGCGCACGCCGAGGGCGACGAGTGGCGCGTGCACGGCCAGAAAGTGTGGACGAGCCGCGGCGCGTACTCGCAGTACGGGCTCCTGCTCGCGCGACACGACCCCGCGGTGCCGAAGCACCAGGGCATCACCGCGTTCGGCATCGACCTGCGCACCGCGGGCGTCGACGTGCGACCGTTGCGCCAGATGAACGGCGACGCGCACTTCACCGAGGTGTTCCTCGACGACGCGCAAGTGCCCGACACCGACCGCATCGCGGGCGTCGGCGAGGGCTGGCGCGTCGCACTCACGTGCCTCGCGTTCGAGCGCGGTGCCGCGACGGCCGGATCGAGCGGCAGCCTCCTCGACGTGGATCGCCTCATCGCGCTCGCGCAGTCGCGGGGCCTCGCCGCCGACCCCGTCGTGCGCGACGCGTTGGCGCGACTCGTCGTGGAGCTCCGAGTGATGTCGCTCACGATCCGCCGGGCGCGCGATACCGCGCGCACCGGTCAACCCGGGCCCGCGGGCTCGGGGCTGAAGCTGCGGGGCAGCCGCACGTTCCGCGAATACACGAGCCTCGCGATGCGCATCCTCGGCGCGGACGCGCTCACCGACTCCGAGCCGTGGCACACCCTGTTCCTCACCGCGCCGTCGCTGTCGATCCGCGGCGGCACCGACGAGATCCAGCGCAACATCGTGGGCGAACGGGTGCTCGGGCTCCCCGAAGAGCCCCGCCTCGACCGCAACCTGCCCTTCGACCACCTGCCCAAGTAGTTCCGTGGCCGTGATCCGGGATGCCGAGCTCGCCGATATCGAGCGTCTGGGTGAGATCTTTCGCCGTGCATCGCTGCACAACGAGGGCGACCGGCCCGCGCTCCTCGCACATCCCGAGGTACTCGAGTTCGACGCCACGTGCGTGCGCGAGCAGCGCACGCGCGTCGCGCTCCGCGACGGACTCGTGGTGGGCTTCGCGTCGGCGACCCCCAACGGTGATGCGCTCGAGCTCGACGATCTGTTCGTCGATCCCGAGTGGATGCGGCGCGGCGTCGCGATGTCGCTCGTGCACGATCTCGCGTCGGCGGCGGACGCCCGAGGCGCGGCGCGGGTCGACGTGACGGCGAACCATCACGCGCTCGCGTTCTACGAGGCCGCGGGGTTCGTGGTCGACGGCAGCGCGGAGACACGGTTCGGTCCTGCGATCCGCATGCATCTCGATCTTCACTGAGCATCGAATTCTTCTTTCGTTCTCGGTGGTTTCCGGGTTTCGTTGTCTCACCCCCTCTGTATGGTTCGTTGCATGGTCACCGCGTTTGCGACTCGCCCGCCGCGTACGTTCGCGGAT
>CAZLEC010000615.1:0-3000 GCA_964558245.1 uncultured Burkholderiales bacterium
CGACGCCGCCGGCGGCGCCGACGCGGTGGAGGTTGTGCACCTCGAGCGGGCGGTGTCGGGCGCGAAGGCCCTGGCCGGAGAGGCCGCGGTGGTCAACGGGAAGTCGGCGATGCAGGTGTTCGGCGGTATGGGCTTCACCTGGGAGGTCGACGTGCACCTGTACCTGAAGCGCGCGTGGGTGCTCGACACGCACTTCGGCTCCGGCGACGAGCACTGCGACGTCGTGGCTGCCGCGGTGGCCTCGCAGACCTGACGCTACTGTCAGATTCCATGACGCGTTCTCAGACCACGGTGCTCGACGCTCTCGCGCAGCGTCTTGCCTCGGATCCCGACGGCCTCTACCTCGACTTCGCGAAAGCCGACGGCGGCGCGGTCCAGTACACGGCGCGCGAAATGGACGCGGAGTCGACTCGGCTGGCTCACGCGCTCTCGGGCCTCGGCCTCGGCCACGGCGACCGGCTGGCGACGTTGCTCGACAACCGGGCCGAGCAGGTCGTGTCGTTCTTCGCCGCGCTCAAGCTGGGCGCGATCCAGGTGCCGATCAACACCGCGTACAAGGGCGAGTTCCTGCGCCACCAGCTCGCCGACTCCGGCGCGAAGGTGTTCATCGTGCAGGGCGACTACACGTCGCGCGCGGTCGAGGTGGTCGGCGCGGAGTCGACCCCGGAGCTGACGCACTGCATCATCGTCGATCCGCCCGATGCCGTCATCGACGCGGTGCCCGCCATCCGTTGGGCCGACGCGCTGGCGCGCGGGGGCACCGATCCGATCGACGTGTCGGGAGTGCGCCCTGGTGATCTCGCGTGCTTCATCTACACGGCCGGCACCACGGGCCCGAGCAAGGGCTGCATGCTGCCGCAGAACTACATCGTCAGCCTCGCCGACCAGATCGCACGCGCCTGGCAGCGCGAGCCCGACGACATCGTCCTCACCCCGCTGCCGCTCTTCCACTTCAACGCGATCTCGGTGTGCGTGGTCGGCACGTTGCTCGTGGGCGGTAGCGCCGCGATCGAGCGCCGGTTCTCGGTGAGCAACTTCTGGCCCGAGATCAACCGGACCGGCGCCACGATGGTGTCGATGCTCGGATCGCTCGCGATCCTGATCGCGAACGCCGACGACCACCCCGACCAGACCGGTCACCGGCTGCGGCTCTGCGCGGCGGCGCCGATGCCGCCCGACACCGATCGCGCCTGGCAGGAACGGTTCGGGTGCAAGACCTTCAGCGCCGGCTACGGCCTCACCGAGGCGTCGCTCGTCTCGATGCTCGACGCAGGCGAGGCGAACCGTCCGGGTGCGATGGGCAAGCCGAACCTGCACGAGTTCGACGTGCGTCTCGTCGACGACGACGACGTCGAGATCCCGGTCGGTGAGGTCGGCGAGATCGTCTGCCGCCCGAAGGGCCCGAACCTGATGTTCGCGGGCTACTGGAACCGGCCCGACGCCACGGTCGAAGCCACGCGCAATCTCTGGTTCCACACCGGTGACCTCGGCCGCCTCGACGACGCCGGCTTCCTCTACTTCGTCGATCGCAAGAAGGACGCGCTGCGGCGCCGGGGCGAGAACATCTCGAGCTTCGAGATGGAGAAGACGCTCTTCGGTCACCCCGCGCTGCGCGACGTCGCGGTGCACGCCGTTCCGAGCGAGTTCGCAGAGGACGACGTCAAGATCACCGTCGTGCTCCAGGCCGACGCGACGGTCACGGAGGAGGAGCTGTGCCGGTGGATGGCAGAGCGGGTTCCCTACTTCGCCATCCCGCGTTACGTGGAGTTCCGCGACGATCTGCCCCGGAACCCGGTCGGTCGGGTCCTGAAGTACCAGCTGCGCGACGAAGGCGTCACGCCGTCCACCTGGGACCGTGAGGTCGCCGGGATCGAGTTCGAGCGCAGATAGGGCTCGATTTGCACCTCAGGGAGGGTGGGCAACCCGCCGATTCCTGAAGGGTGACCGAGCCCGAGGGGTCCGAGGGGTACGAGCACCCGCCCGTTTCGTCGCGCTACCGCGCGACCGAGGACCGGGCGGGCTCCGGAGCGCCGGCGTCGGAGTTCTGGACGAGGCCGCCGGCGCGGCAGGAGCCGGCCCCTGCGCCGGCGGGCGAGCACGCCGCAGACCAGGTGATCGTCGCCGAGCTCGCCGGCCGCGTGAGTGCGCCGGAAGCACCCGAAGCCGGAAGCGGTGCCGTAGCCCCCGGCGGGCCTCGATTCGTCGGGGCGGTGTCACCGCCGGTGACGAGCACGCGTTCCGGGCGGCGAGCGCAGCGCCGCGCCGCCGCCGCGGCGCCGCCGGGGATACGCGGATCGTCGTGGTCGTTGCCCGCGCCGAGTCGGGCACGGCGGCTGCGGCCGCTCGTCATCCCGGTCGTGGTGCTGGTGATCCTGGGTGTCGCGGCGTACGTCGCCTACCCGCACGTGCGCACGTTCGTGCGCGGCAATTCGGCGCCCGCCGACTTGCGCTCGTACGTGAACGGGCACGGCGTCGTGTACACGCCGGTCGGGCAGGGATACTCGGTGCGGCTGCCGGGCGTGCCTGTGCACCGCGATCAGCAAGTGACGTCGTCCGACGGCAAGCGAACGATGCTCGTGCGCCGGTCGATCACCGCCGGTGCCGACTACCAGATCGTCATCCGCGTCGACGAGGTCGCGAAGGGCGCGCTGGGGCGGTCGGGGCTCGCCGGCGCGCTGCAAGACCCGTTCCTCGCGGGGAGCAATGCGCCCGCGAGCGTGCACAAGACCGTCATCGGCGGCGAGACCGCGTACGCGGGCGAAGTGCATGCCCGCAAAGTGCTGCCGTTCGAGGTGGCAGTGGTGATGCACGCCGGGCGGCTGTACGCGATCCTGATCGAGTCCCGTTCGGTCGGAACGGTGTTCGACGCGGTCGCGAAGTCGTTCCGCTTCACCGGCTGAGACCACGGGCGGAGGTCGGAGCCGAGTACTAACCGCGCGGCTGAGCCCGGCGGGCCGTCCAGATGCACTCCGCCGGCCAGCGGTGCGCCCAGTCTACGGG
>CAZLEC010000616.1:0-2998 GCA_964558245.1 uncultured Burkholderiales bacterium
TGTCGGGGCAGGACAGTGCGATCTGGGTGCGGCCGGCGGGTTCGTCGGGTTGGTACTTCTCGGGGTACCCGAACGGCTCGGGTCAGGTCGTGCAGGAGTTGTTGTCGTCGTCGTACGACTTCCAGGCCCGTTGGTTCGGTGTGTACCAGGTCCAGTCGGCAGTGCCGATCACGTCCAGCACGACCGTGACCTTCCAGGGCGAGGCCGCGACGCTCAGCTTGTTGGCGTCGACGGGGTCGGGGTTGTCGGGGCAGGACAGTGCGATCTGGGTGCGGCCGGCGGGTTCGTCGGGTTGGTACTTCTCGGGGTACCCGAACGCATCGGGTCAGGTCGTGCAGCAGTTGCTCGACGGCAGCTACGACGTGCAGTTCCGGTGGCTGGGCACGTATCAAGTGTCGTCGGCGAACGCGGTCAACGGCCCGACGACGATCGCGGTGAACGCGGCGGCCGTCAGCATCACCGCGCGCAAGACTTCCGACAACAGCGTGGTGTCGGGCGCCGCGACCTACGTCGTCACCGGTGGCGGTTCCAACTTCGTCGGCTACACCGACGGGAGCGGCCAACTCACCGCGCAGGTGCTCGTCGGAACGATCGGCGTGCAGTGCACGAAGTCGCCGCTCACGGGGACGAATTCCAACCTCGTTGTCGGCTCCGGTGGGCTCAGTACCACGGTGATGCTTGCCTGACTTTCGAATTTCCCGCGACTTTCTGCAGCCGCATTTGTCAGATTTGTGGGCGTTCGAACGAGTATTGCCTTGAGTTTTCAACGCAACGCGTGTACCCTCTCCACTGACGCGGCGTACTTCCCGTACCGCGTTCGACACCGGCCGAAACACCACGGCGGCGTCGGGGAGCGTTGCTCCGGACCCTGGTAGCGCACACAAGTGTGAATCGCCGACCAGGATTGCTGCCGATGACCTCCCTCACAGTCGCGTGGACCACGCGCATGTTTCGAGACTTCGTGTCCGGCCCTGGCTGATGTCGTTCTGGACCGGTGCGGCCGATCGGCTGCGCTGTCCGCGCGGACCGATCCGGACGGGGAGTCCCCCGCTCGCGCCCGGATCGGTCCGCTTCTTCATGTTGATGCGGCCGCCACCTGCGGCCCGCTGCCCGCCGCCGGTTACGTCGTCGCCGAGAAGAGCTTCCACATCTCGGCGGTCGCGCTCACCTGTTCGGTGGTGAGGCCGAGGGCCTTCACCTTGATCGCGGCGCCGGGCCACGTGTGCCCGCCGCCGACGATGCGGTACATCACGACCGGCACCGCGCAGCCCTTCCAGCTCAAGCGAACGACCTGACTGCTGAGTCGGGTCTCGACGATCCCGGGTCTGCACCCGTTGTGCGCGGCCCACAGCGCGGCACTGGTCTCGGCGGGCTGCACGGGCGTGCCCGACGGCCCCCCGACATGACCGCCGGAGTAGGGCACGACCGGGTCGGCGGTGCCGTGGAAGATCAGGATCGGACGGCGCTGCGCTTTGTCGCAGATCGGCGCCAGGTAGAAGTCGGCCGAGACGAGCCCGAACCCGGCGAAGGTGTCGGATGCCTGGCACGCGAGCGATGCCGACATCGCGCCGCCACTCGATATCCCGACCGCGTACGCGTGCGCGCGGTTCACGCAAGCGACCCGCGCGAGCGTTCGGACCATCGCGGTCGCGAAGTTCACGTCGTCCTGCGTGCCGAGGAAGCGCCACTGACGGATCGGGGCGTCGATGCCGTTGGGGGTCGCGACCACGAAACCGTGCTGATCCGCGACGGGGTCGAAGCCGCTGTAGACGTCTTGTTGATACATGTCGGAGGAGGCGCCGTGGAAGTCGACGACGAGTCGCATGCCCGCGGTCGGGTGCGGCGGCATGTGCACCAAGAACGCGCGTTGCGCGCCGGCGACGACGATGTGATGCGTGGTCGTGCCCGCGCCGTAGCCGGGCGCGGGGTGACACAAGCGAGGCGCGGTGGTGGTCGGGGAGCCGGGCGTGATCGCGGGCCTCGCGGAAGGTGTCGTCTTCGTCGCTGACGATGCGGTCGAGCCGGCGCTCGAGCACGCGGCGAGACCGCCCATTGCCGTGACGAACGCGAGCGCGGTGCGGAGGGCTCGGCGGCGTCGCATGCGGGGGAGCGTACGACCGCCGTATCGGCTCGGCCTAGCGTGGCCGCCATGTCGCCCGGGCCGGATGGAGGTATCAAGTGGCACGCGGAGCCGCTCGACCTGCTCGACGCCGCGATCGACGGACTCGGGGGCGAGCGACGCGACGGCCAGCGCACCCTGGCCCGGGCAGTGGCGGACGCGATCGACGGCGGTCACCACTTGGTGGCCGAGGCGCCGACCGGATCGGGGAAGAGCCTCGCCTACTTGGCGCCCGCGGTCGCGTCGGGTCTCAAGGTCGTCGTCGCGACGTCGACGATCGCGCTGCAGAGCCAGCTCGTCTCGAAGGATCTCCCCGCGTTGCAGGAGCACGTGGGGATCCCGTTCACGTTCGAGCTGCTGAAGGGGCGCTCGAACTACCTCTGCCGGGCCAAGCTGCGCGCCGCGGCCGCGCCCGACGCGCTCTTCGAGCAGCCGGTGGGTATCGCGTTTCCCCAACAGCTCGGTCGGCTACGGGCCTTCGCGGAGGCGTCCGACACGGGTGACCGCGCCGAGCTCGAGGAAGAGATCCCGAACGCGACGTGGGCGGCGGTCAGCTGCACGAGCGCGGAGTGCCCGGGGCGTGCCGATTGCGCCGACGGGAGCGAGTGCTTCGCGGAACACGCGCGCGACCGGGCTCAGGGCGCGTCGATCCTGGTGGTGAACCACGCGCTCTACTGCGCGCACCTCGCGGCCGAAGGCAGGGTGCTCCCCGACCACGACGTCGTGATCCTCGACGAAGCCCACTCGTTCGCCGACAACGCGACGAACGCGTTCGCGGGCGAGATCGCCGCCGACGCGCTCACTCGTCTCGCCGGGATGCTGGGCCGGGCCGGAGTCGAGCGGGCGACTGTCGACGCGCTCACCGAAGCGGGCCGGACC
>CAZLEC010000617.1:0-2986 GCA_964558245.1 uncultured Burkholderiales bacterium
GCTTGGTGCGCTCGAGATCACGACCGACGAGCGCTATCACGTCGAACCCGGCCGAGCGCAGCGCGGGCACGTGCACCCGCGCGCCGAATCCGGTGCCGACGACCACTGCCCCCGTCATCACGCGTCGCGCATTGCGTCTAGTACCCCTCGCCGGGGTCGACGATCTCGCGCAACGTCTCGCCGCGCTCGAAGCGGCCGAGATTGTCGACGAAGATGTCGAGCGCGGCTCGTTGCAGGTCGGGGTTGTACCACGACACATGCGCCGACAACCGCACCTTCGGATGGGAGTAGAGCCAGTGCCCCTCGGGCGTGGGCTCGGGCTCGACGGTGTCGAGCGTCGCCATCGCGACGCGACCGTCGTCGAGCGCGGCCCGCAACGCGTCGTGGTCGACCAGCGCACCTCTCGCGACGTTCACGAGGTGCACGCCGGACTTCACCTGCGCGAGCACGTCGGCGTTCACGAGGTGCCGGGTCTTGGCCGTCGCGGGCGCGGCGAGCACGAGGTGGTCGGCGTCGGCGACGAGCTCGGCGATCGAGCCGACGGTGCGCACCCCCGGAACCGGGCTCGGCGCGTCGGTGCGGCGAAGCGCGTGCACGCGCATGTCGAACGCGAGCGCGCGCCGGGCCACGGCCGAGCCGATCCCGCCCAGCCCCACCAACGCCAACGTGGAGCCCGCGATCGGATCGAACGCCGGATACGGAAAGTTCCAGTGCCGGGGCGGCTCGTGCAGCCAGGTCTGCGGCATGCGCTTGGCCCACGCCAGCACTGCCGCCATCACCCATTCGGAGATCGGCTCGCCGCTCGCGCCGCGCGCGCACGTCACGATCCGGCCCTCGTAAATCGAAAGCGGAACCTTGTCGACACCGGTCCCCGACGTCTGCACCCAGCGCACGCCGGCCGCGTCGATCCAGCGGGCGATGTCGTCCCAGGCGAAGTAACCGCCGAAGAACACGTCGGCCGCGATGCCCGACGGCGGATCCCCGGGCGCGAACTCGATGAGCTCCACGTCGGGACACGCGTTCGCGATGAGCGCGGCCGCGCCCGCGCCCATCTGGTTGATCACTCGGATGCCCACGACCGAGAGACTAAGTCAGCACGCCGCGCGACGACGGGGCAGAATCGGCTGCATGCAATCGGAAGTGGTCGCCACCGGCATCCCGTTCAGCGAAGGTCCCGTTTGGTGCGACGACGGCACGATCGTCGTCACCAGTGTCGCCGCGGGCGCGCTCTACCGCGTGTGGCCGAAGCAGCACCGCGCCGAGGTGTGCGCGGTCACGACCGGCGGCGCGAACGGTGCCGCGCTCGCCGCCGACGGCTCCGTCCTCGTCACGCAGAACGGCGGCATGGACCTCACGAAACTGCCGGGCATCTTCGGCGACCTGCCCCAAGCGGTTCCGGCAACACCGGGCCTGCAACTCGCGACTGCAAACGGCGACGTCTCGTATCTCGCCGACGCCGGCCTGCTTGCCCCGAACGATCTCGCGGTCGCGGCCAACGGCGACGTGTACTTCACCGATCCGGGCCACTATCCCCCACCCGAGAGCCTCGTCGGCCGCGTCATGGTGTACGCACGCGACGGATCCGTGCGCACCTTCGCCGACGGTTTCTTCTTCTGCAACGGCATCGCGTTCGAGCCAGACGGCAGTGTGGTCGTGGTCGAACGCCAAGGCCTGCAACGCGTGCACGCCGACGGCACCCGCGAGTGGGTGATCGAGACGCTGGGCCGCGGCGGTGGTGACGGCTTCTGCCTCGACACCGACGGCCGCTTCTACGTCGCGTCCACCGTCGAGCACGGCATCCGTGTGGTGGAGCCCGACGGGTCGGTCGCCGACTTCTGGCCGATCGCGGGCAAGGGACTCTGCACCAACTGCTGCTTCGGCGGCCCGGATCTCCGCACGCTCTACGTCGCCGACGCGATCCCCGGCGGCCTCGTGGCCTTCGAGGGTTGCCCCACCCCCGGCCTCCCCCTCCCCACCTGGCCCGGCCCCGCCTGAAACCCCGCGTACCGGTTCACATGGTTCGGAGACGGGCGGCGAGGTCGCGGGCCCAGCCTTCCGGGTCGTCGAGGGGCCAGCCGTTTTCGGGGAGGTCGAAGTACTCGATGCTGAGCCGGCCCGAATAGTCGAGCTGCTCCAAGCGCGCGAGCACCGCGGCAAAGTCGACCGCGCCGGAGGGGTCGTCGACGTGCACTTGCGTGTGCCCGCGCTTGCCCTGGCGCAACTGCACGTGATCGGCGAGATCGAGTAGCTCGCACGGGTCGCCACCCCAGTCGGCGACGTGACCGGTGTCGACGAGCAGCCGCACGCCCGGCACTTCGGCGCGAAACGCGCGCACCGTCTCCGCGGAGTTCACCACCGCGCCGGCCCACGGTTCGAGCAACGCGCCCGGTGCCGCGCGCCACCACCGCACGGCGCGGTCCCACATCCCGTCGGCGGCCGCCGGCGCCGGAGTCGCGCACCAGCCCGGTTGCGGCTTCGGGAACGCGGTAGGGCAGCCGATCGGCAACACGAGCGCGTCGGCATCGGTTCCGAGGAGCGGATCGATGTGCTCGAAGCCGTCGGCCCGCGCGGCTACGGCACGCGCGGCGACATCACCCCGGCGCGCGTAGACGATGTCGACGACGCCGAGCGGCCATCTCACGCGACTATTGCTGCATCGACTTCGGCATGACCATGCCGACCTGCTGCAGGTGCTGGCCGAGCGTCTTGTCGAAGTCGTGCGCGACTTCGCTCGCCGACCACCCGCCGTCGCGCCACATCCAGGCGATCTGCTTGGGCTGTTGGAAGAGCGTGTAGGCGTACTCGGTGCGCCCGAGGATCTGCCCGTTCACGTGGCCGGCTTGCTCCGACGCGACGTACGCCACCAGCGGCGCGTTCAGCGCCGGGTTCTCCTCGGGCGGCGGCTCCGCGCCGGAACGTTCGAACAGCGACGCCGTCATGCGCGTCGCACCCGAGGGCGCGATCGCGTTCACCGTGATGCCGTACT
>CAZLEC010000618.1:0-2985 GCA_964558245.1 uncultured Burkholderiales bacterium
CCCGCTGTCGTGTCCGGATGGTTGCTGGGTCGGAATCGCAGCAGGCGTTCGCCGAACTGTTCGCGCAGCACTACGCGCCGGCCCTGAGGCTCGCGGCGCTGCTCGAGGGTGACCCGACGCGCGCCGAAGACGCGGTGTGCGACGCGTTCGCCCGCGTCTACGGCCGGCTGCGAAGGGGTGGCGTCGACGACGTCGGGCCGTACCTCCGGCAGGCGGTCGTGAACGCGGTGCGCGGCGGCTGGCGGCGCCGGCAGGTGGAGCGCAGGCACGCGGCCGACCTCCTCGTCGACGTCACGTCGGAGTCGTTCGATGCGGCCGTCGTCGAACGCGACGCGGTGTGGCGCGCGCTGCGGCAGCTGCCGCCCGGTCAGCGGCGGGTTGTCGTGCTCCGGTACTTCGAGGATCTCCCGGAGGCCGAAGTCGCGCGGCTGCTGCGCGTGAAGGTCGGAACGGTCAAGTCGCAAGCGGCGAAGGGGCTCGCCGCGCTCCACACGATCCTCGAGGTGCGCGATGGATGAGCGCCAGGCACACGAGCTGCTGACGAAGGCGGCCGACGAAGTCGTTGCGTCCGCAGGTCTGTCGGAACGGGCCGAGCGTCGCTGCCAACGACGGCGCGCGCGCTCGCAGATGGTCGCGACCGCGGTCGTGGTCGTGCTCGTGGGGTCCGGCATCGCGACCGCGGCAGTGGTCGCGGGAAATCGCTCGTCACCGAGACCGGTCAGTCCCACGCCGACGACGCGCCCGCGCGTCTCTCTGACCGTGAACACGAAGACGTTCGGGTCGCTCGCGTTCGTCAACGATGCGACCGGTTACGGCGTGGCAGCCACGACGTCGGGCCAGACTGTGCTCGCCAAGACCGACGACGGCGCGCGAACGTGGCACGCGCTCGCAGTGATGCCCGCCCGGACCTATGCCGTCACGCTCGCGCCGCCGGCCGTGAAGCTGGCCCTCTGGGGGCCCGGAGGCGTGTGGGCCACCAACGATGACGGCACGCACGTGCGCGAGATCCTGCGTGGCGATGTCGCGGGCTTCCTCTCGTCGGCACAACGCATGTGGGCAACGACGCGCTGCGGCCGAGGTCAACGTTGTAGTGAGGAGTTGGTCGCATCCGACGACGGCGGCCGTACATGGACCCGCGCCATCCCTTGGCCCGCATACGTGGATGCGGTTGCCGTGTCGCCGAAGTCGGCGAAGGCCGCGTACGTGGTCGAGCTCCCAGTCGGCAGCTCAGGCAGCCCGGAGATCGCGTACACGGCGAACGGCGCCACGTGGACCCGCGAGCCGACGCCGTGTCCCAGCTCCGCGGGTTCCCAACTCGCGGTCGGCGGCGACGGCGTCTCGCTCATGCTCGTGTGCTCGGTCAGCGCCCGAGACCGCGTGTTCGTGTCGGGGAACCGCGGCCGAACGTGGACGGAGACCGTTGCGTTGCCCTCGAACGGCCGCGTCAGCGCGCTGTCGTCCTATGACGGCGCCGATTCGGCCTTTGTCGTGGGGCTGACCGCGACCGTTCGGCCCGGCTGGGCCAACGGCCCGCTCACGTACCCAACGCTCGACCAATGGGCGTACAAGGATCGACCGCAACCGATCGGCGACGTGCGGGCCTTCGCCTTCGCGCCCGGTGCCGTCATGTACTTCGCGGCGTCGACCGGCGTCTGGTACGACCACGACGGCGTGCGCCTGCTGCGCACGGCCGGAGCGAGCCGCGCGAACGCAGTCGACCCGCACGAGGTCCAGACCGTGTCGTTCGTGAGCGCGAGGGTCGGGTTCGGCCTGGCCACCGGCGCGGAGACCGGGATCTTCGTGCGCACCGACGACGGCGGGAAGACCTGGGTCCAGGTCGGATCGCTCTTCGGTATCACCGCGCTGCACTTCGAGCGCGCGGTCGACGGGGTGGCGTGGGGCCAGAACGAGTTCGAGGTCACGATCGACGGCGGCAATCACTGGTCGACACCTCGAGGCGCGCCGGTCAACCAGGTGCTCACCTGGGCGGCCGGCCGGCTGTGGGCGATCTCGTTCTGTGACCAGAATCCGGCCTGCGCGGTCTCGCGGCCCGCGTTCGTCTCCGACGACGTGGGTCGGACCTGGCGGAAAACGGCCCCGGTGACGCCCGGCCTGGAAGACGTCGCGATCGTCGCGACCTCGCGGTCGACCGCCTACGTGGCCGGCACCAGTCCGAGGACCAATCGCTCGCAACTCGCCGTCACGACCGACGGTGGCGCGTCGTGGCGTTACGAGCCGACGCCGTGCGGAACGCTCGACTCCAACCTCGCGCACAACGACCGTGTGCTGTTGCTCGTGTGCACCCAGGGTCAAACCGCGTCGCAGGAGTTCAGCGTGTACACGTCGGCGGATCGCGGCCGCACGTGGACCGCGAGCGGGACGGATCCCTTCGTGGGCGGGTACTTCGGGACCTTGACCAACGTCGGCTCGACGTTCGTCGCGGCGATGCAGCGAGGAGAGATCTGGTCGTCGTCCGACGGGAAGACGTGGCGCCGGGAGACCGAGGTCGGCGAGGGCTTCTGGTCGGTCTCCACGGTGCCGGGCGTCGGGGCCTTCGCGGCCGACGGAGACGACTCCGACAATCCCAACTCGGGCCTGTGGTTCAGCGCCGACGGCGCGCGGTGGGCGCATCGGCCGTGAGCCGGCGGCGGCCGGAATCCTGACTGGCGAGGTCGGGTTGTAACCTGCGCCTATGCCCGTCGACGTCAAGCTTCCCACCATGCTCCGCGCCCAAGCCGACGGTCAGGGAACCGTCGCGGTCGACGGCGAGACCGTCGGGGCGGTGTTCACGGCGCTCGTCGAGCGTTACCCGGGCCTGCGCGACAACCTCCTCGACGCGGCCGGCGGCCTGCACAAGTTCGTGAACGTCTACAAGGACGACGACGACATCCGCTACCTCGAGGGGCTCGAGACGAAGGTCGCGAGCGGCGACGTGCTGTCGATCCTGCCCGCGGTCGCGGGCGGCGCGTGAGCGCGTGCCGAAGT
>CAZLEC010000619.1:0-2985 GCA_964558245.1 uncultured Burkholderiales bacterium
GGCCGTCGCTGTCGGCGCTCACCTCACCCCAGTAGATGGAGAACATCGCGCCTTCTCGCCCGTTCATCTTCGGCAGCGGTCGCTCGCGCAAGATCGCGATGAACTCCTTACCGAGCGCCCACGCGCCCTGTTCGTCGACATTGCGCTTCACGCACAGCAAAGTCCGCTCGGGTATCTCTCGTGTAGCGACTTCGTACATGACGGACCGCTTTCCACTCAGCCGGTTGACGAGATAGTCGGCGAGCTCACGGCGCGCGTCGTGTGCGGACTCGACCTCCCGCCAATGCGCCGCGATCCGCTCCGCGGCGTCAACCCGATCGCACGCGAGCAGTTCCTTGATCGCGACCAGCGGCACCTTGAGCTGGCGCAACATCGCGACCAGGCGCGCGGCATCGAGCTGCCCGACGTCGTAGTAGCGATAGCCCGAGACTTCGTCGACGCGTGCGGGCACCAGCACACCGAGCTCGTCATAGAGACGGAGTGCCTTCACCGACAGACGCGACCGCCGTGCGAACTCGCCAATGCTGACTTCTTCCACGCCCCATTCTCCCTCGCCATCGAGCCGGACCGCCCGACACATCGAGTGTGCGGTCTCCCCAAAGGGGAGAGTCAAGCCACACGGTCGCAATCGGACGTGACTCGCCCAGCCGCCGTGCTGGCCGTCGTTGTGTCGGCGAGCAGGCGCGACGCAACCCGAGGGTCAGCACCCGGGGCCAAGTCGATGAATCTGCGCGGAAGTCCGCCACGTCTCCCAACTCACGCGGTTTTCAGTGCGGCAATGCGGGCATGCGATCTACACGAGGCCGGGAAACTCGGAGACTGCGCATGCCGCATCGGATCCCGGCCCGTGTCCTGATGGTCGTCTCACTCGCGCTCGCGGCGTTCGCGGCGAGCGCGACGGGCAGCGCGGCTGTGACACGCCCGTCCGCGTCGCGGCCGAACGCGATCTCGAGCGCGCGAGCCGCGCCGGTGTTGTCCCATTACGAGACGGCCACACGCGCTCTCTCACGTGACATCGGGATCACCGTGGTGTTGCCGGACGGCCATGATCTCTGGATCTTCGGCGACACCGGCATCTCCAAGCGCAATCCGGCGGGCGACTCTGTGAACACCGGTTTCGTCGACGGGAGCACGGCCCTCGAGGCGCGGGTGATTCCGGGTCAGGTCCCCCACGGCGGCGAGTTCCCCCTGCAGTGGCCGTCACGGCTCGTCCCTCCCCCGAAAGACGTCTACCTGCCCGACGGAAGCCACAGAGATTGCGTGCAGCCCGACGGATACGCCGCGTTCGCGGCCCGGTGGCCGACGGGCGCAGCGGTACGCCCCGGCAACACGTCAGAGCTGCTGGTCACATACAGCGAGGTGTGCGTCACCGAGCCGCCCGGAAGCGGGCCGCAAGTGCGAACCGAGGGCTGGGGCTACATGCTCTACGACTGGCGGGCGCGCCGGATTGCGCTCGGTCCAATCGACGTGTTCAGACCGCACGCCAACGGCTCGGCGCTGGCGCCGTCGCACGTCTTCGGCTGGCCCGTCTTCGTCGGCGGCCACGTCACGCTGTTCTCGTCGAGCTGCACCACCCAGTTCCTTACGTGTGCGGGCGGTCACGTGTGGTCGGCCACCACCACAACCTTGAGCAAACCCGGCTCATACCACCCGATCGCCATGTCGACCGACGGGACAGCTCCATGGGAACCGATGAGCATCTCCGTCGGAAAGTACGGCAACGCGATGCGGCTCATCGAGTCGACATCGATCGGCGGCGACTACAGGATCTTCGGGACTCCGAAACTCGGGGTTCGATGGCATCTGATTCACTCGGGAACCCTTCCCGACTGCGTCCCCAACAGCGTCGGCTACTGCCACGGCATCGAAGGCCACCCGGAGCTCAGCACGCCGAGCCAGCTTCTCATCTCGTACAAGGACCCGAACTCCGGCCCCGGCGGTCACCTGGTCGTCAGTACGGTGGGGCTGAAGTAGCCCCACCGGTTCGAGGCTGGATGCCGATCGTCGCTGCGCTCGCGCGTGTGGATGGTGCCGACCTCACGGGGGTGCTCCCGGCGCGTTCAGTTGCCGGCGCGATGGGCAGCCAGATGCGACAGCAGCTCCGCGGAGAAGCGATCCGCGGCCATTTCCGGGATCCAGTGGCCGACTCCTTCGAGGACCACGAAGCGGTAGGGGCCCGTGACGTATTGCTCGGTGGCGTACGCACCCTCGGGACCGATTGCGGGGTCCTGGTCGGACCAGACGAACAATGTCGGCACCCCTACCGCGGGGAATTCGGCGGGCGCGGCGCGGGGTGTCCCCGGTTCGCGCGGCAGCGCGCCGGCCCGGTACCAGTCGAGGCAGCCGCGCATTCCTTCGGGGTTGCCGACGATCTCGAGGTACTCCTGCACGGAGTCCTCCGGCAGGCCGGCGAACAGCAACTGCATCACTTGGCGGTCGTTGGCGAGGAAGGCTTCCTCGATCTGGCCCCGCGGGAGGCTGATGATGTCGCGCATGTAGCCCGACCGCGCGTGCTGGCCGTCGGCGCCCTCCGTGTCGCTCGAGTTGTAGGCCGATGCGAACGCCGCGGGATGGGGTACCGACGCGACGGCAAGGGTGGTGACCCGATCCGCGTGGTAGGCGCCGAGTGCCCACGCCACACCGGCACCCGCGTCGTGGCCCACCACGTCGAAGCGGTCGAAACCGAGCGCGTCGGCTACGCCCAGCACGTCGCCGGCGAGCTTGTCCATCGTGAACTCGGCGACGTCGTCGACCCGCGCTCCCGGCGAGTAGCCGCGCTGGGTGAACGCGACCGCGTGGTAGCCGGCGTCGGCGAGCGCGGTGATCTGGCGGGTCCAGCACGCCGAAGTCTGGGGCACGCCGTGCAGGAGGATCACCGGCCGCCCGTCGGCGGGTCCGGCTCGCCGGGCCTGGAACGTGAAGCGATCGACGGCGATCTTGATCTGACGGCCGGTGCCGCGGAGGGTGAGGTACTCAGGCACGCGG
>CAZLEC010000620.1:0-2982 GCA_964558245.1 uncultured Burkholderiales bacterium
GGTCGGGGTCTGCAACGGCTGCGCGATCGTGCCGCTGTCGACTACGCCGTAGGTCGCGAACGCCTCGGTCGTGACCGGTGTGTACACCGGGAAGTTCCCGCTCGCGCTGTCGCCCGCCGAGCCGCTCACCGCGCTGATGCGGTAGCCGGCGGTTCCCGCGGCGTCCGTCTTCACCGGGAACTCCACCTCGACCCGATCGTTGGCCGGCACCGTCACCCGGCGGCCCGAGCCGTCGGTGAGCGAGAGGTTGGAGGTCTGCGCGACGACGTCGGCCACCATGTCCTTGTCGGTCTGGTTCTGCACGATCGTCGACAGGTCGAACTGGTCGCCGAAGTTCGCGAACCGGGGCGCCGACGGCTGCACCTGCAACGGCAGCCGCGCGGTGAGCGTCGACTCGCCGGCACCGAACCGGCTGCCGTCGTCGGCCGCGACCGCCATCACCCGGTAGCGGGTGAGGTTGTCGGGCAGGTCGAAGCTCACGTGGGCGAGGCCCGCGGCGTCGGTGTGCACCGACGGCGAGAACAAGGCCAGCGCGTTGAAGTTCGTACGCACGGTCAGGCCGGCCGGCGTGGTGGTCGACGACGCCGTCGAGTGGAACGGCGCGGCCGGCGTGAGGGCCGCGAACCGATCGGCGGCCTCCGGGCCGGCGAAGCCCGCCGCTCCTTGCGCGCCGGTGGGGCCTTGCGGGCCTATGCCCGCGACGCCCTGTATGCCTTCGTCCCCCTGCACGCCGTCGACGCCCTTGATCCCGCGGATGGCCGCCGCGTTCGTCGTCGACGACGTCGCGGCCTTGCCGAACACGGCGGGGTTCGCCAACACCAAGCTGCTTCGGAGGTAGTCGACCGGATGCTCGTCGCTCTCGGCGGGGTACATCGCCGAGATCGGATCGGCGAGCTTGTAGCCGGTCAGCGACAGGACCGCTTCGTCGACCACCACCACGGCGACGTCGGCGTCGGCCACGGGCGAACCGTCGGCACCCTTCACCGACACGTCGACCGACTCGTGCGCGCCCGGCTCGGTGTCGCGATCGTGCGCGACTGCGGAGACCTTCAACGTCTCGTTGGTCGGCTGCACCTTCAGCGGGAGCGTTCCGCTGGCGAACGCCGGGCTCGGCGGGAGCGAGGGATCGCTCGTACCGTCGTCGCGCAGCCTCGGGGCCTGGCCCGCGAGGTCGACCTGCACGGTGAGGCCGCGCGTGTCGGTGTCGGTGATCGGCACCTTCACGATCGCCGATCCATGGTCCAGCACGAAGCTCTGCGTCTGCACCTTGCCGTTCGCCGAGATCGTCATCAGCCCGTTGCCACTCGCGAACGGTGCGACCACGAGCAGCTGGGCGGTGTCGCCGGGCTGGTACTGGTCCTTGTCGGGAACGATCGTCGCGGTCTGTTGCTCGACGTTGCGGGTCGGGACGGTCTCGGCGCCGCTCACCTCGGTCGTGACCTCGCTGCGATTGCGCCCGCCGGCGTCGTCGGTGATCTCCGCCGTGATCTTGTACTGCCCGCCGACGCCCGCCTTGATCGAGCACGACACCGGCTTGCTCGACGACGTCACGTTGCAGGGCTTCGGATCCACGTCGGTCTCGACCCAGGCGCCGTTCACGAACTTCTGCTCGACTCTCGCGACGGTGATGGTGAACGGCCGCCCGCTCACGACCTTGCCGTCGATGTCGGTGACGATGGCGTCGATGTCGATCGGCTCACCTTCCCGCACGAATTGCCGCGTGGTGCGAATACCGACGTACAGCGTCGACGGGTGCACCAGCACCTCGAGGTTCGACGCGAAGCTCTGGCGGTTCACGTCGGTGACCGACGCGTTCGCGGAGACCATTACCGGCAGATCCGGCTTCTGGCCTTCGAAGTTCAGTTGCAAGTAGTGGGTTCCGGTCGTGTCGGTCACGCCGTGGTAGGTGGCCGCCTTCTGATCCGGTTGTTGCGGGCAACACGCCGACCCGATGTCGCCGCCGACGTACGGGCCGCCGTCGCCAACAATCGCTTCGGGCGCGAAGTCGGCCGCGGTGACTCCGTCGAAGCCGCCGTAGTCGAGCCAGTACGGCCTCGTCACTCCGAACGCGAACTGCGACCAGTTCGGCGGTGAATACGTCGCCGTGCTCGTCGTGACCTGCCACGTCGTGGGGGCATCGGCCAGCACCCCGCCCGAGAAGTACTGGGCGACGGCCGCGACCGTGACGGGCCCGGTGAGCACGTGCGGCTCCGCGCTGTCGACCCGGGTGTCGACCTCGAACTCCGGCCGGCGGAACTCCTGGATCTGGAACGACAACGACGCGGTGCCGCGAACTCCGCCGTCGTCGACGCTGACATCGACCTCCGCGTCACCCAAGGCCGCGCCCGCGGGTACGTCGATCTTCAGGTCGAAGCCGCTGGCCGCGTTCAGCGTCAGGTCGCCGTGGCCGAGGTCGTGCCCGAACGCGTCGCGTGCGGTCCAGTGCGCGGTGCGCGCAGTCTCGAGCGGCGTGACGGTGGAGTCCGACGCGCTGTGCACCCGCCGGAACCAGCCCTTCACGTGCACGGCCTCGGTCGGGCGGTAGATCCCGCGGTCGTCGAACGCGAAGCCGGTGACCGAATCGCCCACCGCCGTCGGCCGCCATTCGTATTCGTCGGACGCGGGAAGGAGTGCGACGTCACTCCCCTTCGTCGCGGTCAGGTAGCGCGACGTCACGAGGTCGAGACGGGCGAGACCATTCGCATCCGTCGCCGCCGAGCTGCCGCCGGCACCGAGCCGGATCTGCACCCCGCTCAGCGGCGAGCCGTCGCGGAGGTCGGTGGCCCACGCGAGCAACTGGTTGTTGGTGGCAGTCGCGTCGACACCGATCGCCGTGACCTGCACCCACGTGATCGTCGGGCTGTTCTGGTAGTAGAGCGGATCCTGCTGGGTGAGCGGAGGGTCCGGCGACACGACCACGAGCAGGTCGCCGGTCGCACCCCGCATGTCCGAGCTCAGATCGATGTTCGACTCCGTGAGCTC
>CAZLEC010000621.1:0-2981 GCA_964558245.1 uncultured Burkholderiales bacterium
CGAGACGCGTGTGGTGTCTTCGGCATCTACGCGCCCGGTCAGCCGGTTTCTCACAACACCTTTCTCGGCCTGTACGCGTTGCAGCATCGGGGACAGGAGTCGGCCGGCATCTCGGTGAGCGACGGCGAGACGATCACCGTCGTGAAGGACATGGGGCTCGTCACGCAGGTGTTCGACGAGCGCCGGCTCGCGCCGCTCGAAGGTCATCTCGCGATCGGGCACGTTCGCTACTCCACGACCGGATCGAGCACGTGGCGCAACGCGCAGCCGGTCTACCGATCGGTCGCCGAGGTCGGCTTCGCGCTCGGTCACAACGGCAACCTCACCAACACCGAGGAGCTCGCGCACGAGCTCGGCATGTTGCCCGGTGTGCTCACCTCCGACAGCGAGTTGATCGGTGAGCTGCTGGCGCGCGAGTACACCGACGAGCTCCGCTCCGACGGGCGCGATCTCGAGCACGCGCTGGAGCAGGTGCTGCCGCGCTTGGCGGGTGCGTTCTCCCTTGTCTTGATGGACGAGGCCCACGTGTTCGGCGTGCGCGACGCGCACGGCTTCCGCCCGTTGGTGCTCGGTCGCACCGACGGCGGTTGGGTGCTGGCGAGCGAGACGGCTGCCCTCGACATCGTCGGCGCGCATTTCGTGCGCGACGTCGAGCCGGGTGAGCTGGTCGCGATCGACGCGACCGGTGTTCGGTCGATCCGCTTCGCCGAGCCCACGCCGAAGCTGTGCCTGTTCGAGTTCGTGTACATCGCCCGTCCCGACACGTATCTCTACGGTCAGAGCGTGCACGGCGCCCGTCAGCGGATGGGCGAGGAGCTGGCGCGGCAAGCGCCCTGCGCCGACGCCGACATGGTGATGCCGGTGCCGGAGTCGGGGGTTCCGGCTGCGCAGGGCTACGCACGCGAGTCGGGAATTCCGTACGGTGACGGGTTCGTGAAGAACCGTTACGTCGGCCGCACGTTCATCCAGCCGACGCAGAAGCAGCGCGGCACCGACGTGCGCCTCAAGCTCAACCCGCTCCGCGACAACATCAAGGGCAAGCGGCTCGTCGTCGTCGACGACTCCATCGTGCGCGCCACGACCACGCGCCAGGTCATCGCGTTGTTGCGCGAGGCCGGCGCGGTGGAAGTGCACTTCCGCGTCTCTTCGCCGCCCTATCGCTGGCCGTGCTTCTACGGGCTCGACACCGGCAAGCGATCCGACCTGATCGCGGCCGACATGTCGGTCGGCGAGATCAGCGACTACCTCGGTGTCGACTCGCTGGCGTACCTCGATCTCGACCGGCTCGTCGCCGCGACCGGCTCGCCGCGCGACGCGTTCTGCACCGCGTGCTTCTCGGGCGAGTACCCGGTGCCGGTACCCGATCACGACACGAAGCTCGCGCTCGAACCCGAGTCGTCCGCGCAACTCGCGGTCGACGCGGGCCGGCACGTGTGACCTGAGCTCATGAGCTCACCCGACGATGAGGAACGTCTCACCTACGCGGGCGCGGGCGTCGACATCGCGGCCGGCGAGAAGGCGGTCGAGCGCATCAAGGAGCATGTGCGCTCGACGTTCCGCCCGGAGGTGATCGGCGACGTCGGCGGCTTCGGTGGGCTGTTCGCGCTCGACTGGAAGCGATACCGCGATCCGCTACTCGTCTCGTCGACCGACGGCGTCGGCACGAAGTCGGTGATCGCCCGCATCGCCGGCCGGCGCGACACGATCGGCATCGACTGCGTCGCGATGTCGGTCGACGACATCGCCGCCCAGGGTGCCGAGCCGCTGTTCTTCCTCGACTACATCTCGGTCGGCACCCTGGTGCCCGACGAGATCGACGACCTCGTGCGGGGTGTGGCCGACGGCTGCCGGCAAGCGGGTTGCGCGCTCCTCGGCGGTGAGATGTCGGAGCACCCCGGAGTGATGGAGCCCGGGGAGTTCGATCTCGTCGGGTTCGCGGTCGGTGTCGCGGAACGGCCGCGTGTGCTCCCGCGCGACGTGCGCCCCGGCGATCGCATCATCGGCATGGCGAGCACCGGCTTGCGTTGCAACGGTTACTCCCTGGCGCGCGCCGCGTTGCTCGATCGTGCGCAGCGCGACCCGTCGGCGGCGGCGTGGCCCGGCGCGCACCACTCGCTCGCCGCCGAGTTGCTGCGCCCGAGCGTGATCTACGCACCGGCGATGTTGAAGCTCGCGAGTGAGGTCAACGTGCACGCGTTCGCGCACATCACCGGTGGCGGCATCCCGGGCAACCTCGTGCGCGTGCTCCCCGATCGTTGCGACGCGCTCGTGACCCGTGGCGTGTGGGACGAGCCCCGCATCTTCTCCGAGATCCAGGTCGCCGGCGACATTCCCGACGACGAGATGGAGCACGTGTTCAATCTCGGCTTGGGGATGCTCGCGGTCGTTCCACCGGAGGCGGCGTTGCACGCGGTCGATGTCGCCCGCTCGGCCGGGCACGACGCGTGGCTCGTCGGCGAGATCGTCGACGGACACGGACGCGCCCGACTCGAACGCCGCGCCGCTCCTCGACGCTAGGAATTGCGAGGAGCTATTTCGTCCAGTGCGCGCGGACCCACGTCCACTCGCCGCACGCCGGGCAGGTCATCCGCCGGTTGAACGGAAGGTTCGGGAGCGGCGGGAGCCATACGGAGAACGGCAGGTTCGCCAGCGCGAAGTCGACGTACGACACGCGCGTCGATTCGCCGCACCCGCTGCACTCGACTACCAGTGTTCCCGGTTGGCGAACGTCGGAGAAGAGCGCGGCTTTTCCGAGCGGATCGCGGGGTGGGCGCTCCGATCGTTGGCCGGCGTCGCGCAGGAAGCCACTCATGTTCCGCCTCCGAGGTCGGCGTGCAGGGACTCCGCGATCGCGCGGTATGCCTGCGCCCCCGCGGAGTTGGGTGCGTGTTCGAGGATTGAGATGCCGCGGCCGGGCGCTTCCGCGAAGCGAACCGTCTTGGGTATCGGCGGATCGAGCACGGCGAGACCGAAACGGGTCT
>CAZLEC010000622.1:0-2975 GCA_964558245.1 uncultured Burkholderiales bacterium
CGCGTGCATCGCGCCGTCGATCTAGCTCGTGTACGGAAAGCCGTTGGCCTCCGGCATGGGCAGCGCGTCCATGTCGGCCCGCAGGAGGATCACACCGTTGTCGGCGCCGGCTTGCTCGCCGTGGAGATCCGCGACGACGGAAGACACGGTGTCGCCGGTGCGAACGTCGAGATCGAGCTCGCGCAGCGCCTCGACGATCGCAGCCTGCGTGCGCGGCAGCACGAGGCCGAGCTCCGGGTGATGATGGATCGTGCGGCGGAGCTCGATCGCGTCGGGCAGCACGCGGCTCGCGTCGGCGAGGAGGTCGCTGGCAACGAACGCGGCGGCGCTCTTTCTGCTCACCGGCCGAGGCTACGTCACTGCTTGCGGAACCACTCGCGTAGCGCGCCCGAGAAGGTCGACTGGTACTCGCGGTAGGCCGCGCGGAGCGTGTCGCCGGGCCAGTCGTGACCGCACAGCTCGAGCGGCAACAGCGGATCGGCGCGCACGTGCGCGAGGGCCGCCGCCCCGACGACGAACGCGTCGGCGATCTGGGGCCCCTCCCCTTCGCTCACCACCCGGGTCGACGCGACCAGCCGGGCCCGCAGCGATTCGGCCCGCGCCGCCCACGCACGGGGCGCGAACAGCCGGGCGGCGAGGTCGGCGCCGTCGGCGTCGGGGCGCCCCGACCACCAGCTGCACTGCGCATCGGCGATCTCCCACGCGTCGGCCGGCGCCGCGACGCGCGGCAGGTTGTCGGGCCGGCCCCACACGCCCTCGCGCAGCTCGACCATGCGCAGGCGCCTCCCGGCGTCGCGCAGCGCCGACCGTTCGGAGGCGCTCCGGGCGCCCGCGGTCACCAGGCCGAGCAGCCAGCCGCCGGCCCAGGGCTCAAGCTGCGGGGCCAGGCTCCAGTCCTGCGCGCCTTGGCGGCGGCGCAGGTGCCCGGCCAGCTCGTACACGCCATCGGCGGCCGCCAACTCCTTGCGGTCGACCATGCGGCTCAGCGCGACGCGGGTCGTGCCTTCGGCGACGCCGAACAGCGAGCACCACTCGACCAGGCGACCGGCGGCGATCCGGGGCGGCTGCATGCCGAGCAGCAGGCTGCCGATCAGCGACCGGGACGACAGCGGCCGGTCGAGCAGGTCGGCGCCGTTATTACGTTCTTGTCTCATGTGTCGAGAAAATGTAACATGAGCTCGTGACCGTCGCGACCATGCTGCCCGACCCCGAGGCACTGACCGACTTCCGGCCGACCGCGCGCCTCGCCGCCAACGCCCGCCCGGCGCCGCCCTGGCGCGACGAGCTCCGGCGCATCCCGAACACGCGCAACGCGTTCGGCGTGATCTTGTTGTACGCGCAGACGATCGGCATCGTCGTCGCCGCGGTGTGGTTCGACAACTGGTTCGTGTGGGCGCTCGCCTTCGTGCTCATGGGACGCGCGCACGCGCAGTTCGCGGCGCTGATGCACGAGGCCGCGCACCGGCTGCTGTTCCGCAGCCGGCGCATCAACGACTGGGTCGGTCGCTGGCTGCTCGGATTCCCGTCGTTCACACCGATCGACCTCTACCGCCGCGGCCACATGGCGCACCACCGCGACGAGTTCGGGCCCGACGAACCCGACATCCCGCTCTACCGCGGCTACCCGATCACCCGCGCGTCCTTCCGGCGCAAGCTCACCCGCGACGCCGAAGGCCGCACGGGGTTCAAGCTCTTCAAGGGGCTGCTCCGCGCCGTACGCGCCGAGGGACCCGCCGGCGAGCAGGCGCGGCGCATCGTGGCCGTGCAGATCGTGCTCATCGCCATCGGCATCGCCTTGCACCATCCGTGGGTGTACTTCATCCTGTGGCTGGCGCCGTACCTCACCGTGTGGCGGGTCATCAACCGGCTGCGCTCGATCGCCGAGCACGGGGGCATGCAACGATCGAAGGACCGCCGGCTGACGACGCACTCGGTCCGGCAGACGTTCCCGGCGCGCTTCATGCTCGTGCCCTTCCACATCGGTTGGCACCTGGCGCACCACGTCGACTCCGGCGTGCCGATGGCCAACCTGCCCAAGTTCCACGCCGAGCTCCGCCGCGCCGGCTACGTCAACGACGCGATCGAGTACCCGAACTACCTCGCCCTCTGGGCGAAGCTCTCCTCCGGCTGAACCCGCCGGGAGGTTCTCGCTACCGTGGCGCGAATGCTCCGCGACACCGCGCCAACCGGCTCGCTCGACGCACCGCTGGCCTCGGTGATGCGAGCGCAGGCTCCGGTGCACCGCCTCCTCCCCGACCCGATCGACGACGCCACCGTGCTCACCCTGCTCGAGCTCGCGGGCCGGGCCACTGCCGGCCAGCGCCGGCGGTGCGAGTTCGTGGTGGTGCGTGACCCCGACATCCGCCACCGCCTGGCGATCGCCTACCGGCAGGGCTGGTCGGTGTATCGCCGGGTTCTCCACACCCGGGCCGGCGACGACGCGCTGCTCGAGGCGCGCCAATGGGAGGCCGACCACTTCGAGGACGTCCCGGTGATCGTCGTCGCGTGCGTGCGCGGGCGCCGCCCGGTGTTCTCCGCGATCAGTGCCGCATCCTTCTACTCCGGCGTGTTCCCGGCCGTGCAGAACCTGCTGCTCGCGGCCGGTGCGCTCGGGCTCGGCGGCGCCGCGAGCACGATCGCGCTGTGGTCCCGGCTCGAGACCCGCCGCACCCTGGGGCTCCCGGCGACGGTGACGCCGGTCGTGGTCGTGCCCCTCGGGCGGCCCCGCGGCGTGCCGACCCCCGCTCCCGTCGCCCCGGTCGGCAACGTCGTGCACCTCGATCGATACGGCCACCAGCCATTTCGGGGTCGCCTCGGGAAATGACCGGCGCCGAGCGCACCTCGGGGCCGAACTCCGCGGCATAATGGTGTCACGACTCCCAGGCAGGTGACGACGTGCCCAGAAAAGGACGAGCGCGCCGGTTCCGCGAAGCGCGGGAACTCAAGCAGGGCTACGACGACGGGCTGTTCCGGGA
>CAZLEC010000623.1:0-2973 GCA_964558245.1 uncultured Burkholderiales bacterium
AAGGCCCAGAAAGAGGCCGTGCGCGTCGGCGAGGCGCTCCTTGCGAAACGGATCATCGGCAAGGACGGGCACTGGGTCTGGAAGGTCAAGGCGGAAAAGGCGGCGGCGCAAGCGCCAAAGCCGGATGAGACGCAAGCGGATTGGCTCAATGGGGAAGCGGCGTGATGCAAGAGGGAACAGACGAAATGTGTCAAGAAATGCGTAGTTTTACGCCAGAAGAGCCCGCTCCGTCCCGATGGACCGCCGCGCTCGTCTTCGCACGCATCTGCGAGGCGATATCCGTCGCAAGCGTTTGCATCCGCCATCCCGGCCCGTCGAGCAAGATGGTCGCGACGCTCCAACTGGGCGCACACGTGTCGGTCGACGCGACGCGCGCGTACTGGGAGCGGTCGATGGTCTGGATGGACTGGTACCTCGGTCCGGCCACTGTCGCGGCCGCGGTCGTCGCGGCGGCGTTGCTCGCGCGCTCGTTTCTGCGGACGCGTTCGCGCGAGGCGCTCGCCGGCGTTGCACTGCTCGGCCCGATGACGATCTTGTATCTCTGGCGAGCGCACGCGACCCCCGACCAGGTGTGGGTCATGCGGCGGTTCCTGATCTCGGCGCTGCCGGCGTTGATCCTCCTCGCGTTCGGGCTCGTAGCCGCGCTGGGGAGATGGGTGCCGGCGCGGCTGCCGCGGGTGCTCCCGGCGACGGCGGCGCTGACGATCGGTGTGGTCGGCGTCGCGTACCCGCTGCTCTCGGTCGTGCCGGTAGCCGCGATGTCGGAGCAACGCGGCGACCTCCGGGTCGTGGAGGATGCGTGCCGGATACTCGGGCCGCGCGCGGCCGTCGTGGTGCTCCGCGACCCGAGGGGTCACCTCTACCAAACGGCCCCGCAGACACTCCGGAGCTGGTGCGGCGCGAGTGTTGCGATCGCGACGTCGAAGGATCCCGAACCCGACGACCTGACGCGGCTCGCAACGGCCGCGGCCGGTCGGGGCACGACGCTCTGGGTCGTCGCGGGGGATGCGGCCACCATCCGATCGGTGTTCGCCGACGTCACCGTCGAGACCACCCGCGTCGTGACCGACTCACACCTGCTCGAGCGAACGCTGCTGCGCCGGCCTTCGCACTACGCCTCGGAGCACTTCTCGCTCGTGCTGGCCCGGGTGCCCTGACGTCGCCCCTGGCGGAAGGGGAGTGCCCGACGACCACCCGGCGCGGGTGTGCGTCGATCACCCGCTGACCTAGGATCACCTGACTACCGGTGGCCTGGGGCGACAAGTCAGCTGGGGGTGAGGGCGCGTGGGTCAGCCGGTCGCACTCGACGTAGCGGCGCCTCCGGTCTCGCCGGGCGGTGCATCGTCCCGTGCGCCCGACGCGGTCGAGCGCGCCACTTCGCGGCGGGGACATTCGCCCCTCTTCAACGTGGTCGTGGTCGTGGCGATCGGCGTGCTGATCACTTTCGGCCTCTCGGCGGGCGCGTACGCGCTGCACAACAGCAATGAGAACCGGCTGCTCCGGCAACGCGTGCGCGAGGCGGCCGCAGTCGTGACCGCCGCAGTGCCCTCGTTGCAGACGCCGCTGGCTTCGGCCGCGGTGCTCGCGGAGTCGACCAACGGCGACGCGGCGGAGTTTCGCGGCTTGCTCGGGCCGATCGTGAAGTCGGGCCAGCTGTTCAACTCGGTCTCGCTCTGGTCGGTCCAGAACCCGGCCGCCGGGCCACTGGTCGTCGTGGGCGGGCAACCCGAGCTCTCGAGCGAGACCCCGGCTCAGATCCGAGCGCTGTTCCGGCGCGCGGTCGGTGCGGCAACGGTCACGATCAACAATCTCCTCGATCGACCCGATCGTCGGCTCGGTTTCGCGCTGACCGTGCCGTCGGCCCGTGCGCGTTTCCTCGTGTACGGCGAGGCGCCCCGGCCGAAGGAACGTAGGGCCCGCGTCGACACCGACACCGCGTTCGCGGATCTCGGCTATGCCCTGTACCTGAGCCCCACCGAGGACTCGCGCTTCCTGCTCGCCTCGAGCACCGGAGGAGCGTTGCTCCACGGCCGGCAGGCGTCCGTGCCGGTCGCGTTCGGCGACGAGAAGCTGCTCGTCGTCATGACGCCGCTCAAGGATCTCGGCGGGACGCTGCTCGCTCGGCTCTGGTGGATCCTCGGGGTCGGCGGGTTGATCCTCACGTTCGGTGCGGCAACCCTGGTCGAGCGCCTCACACGCCGGCGCATCGAGGCCGAGGGACTCGCGCTCGAGAATGCTCGGTTGTACGCCGAGCAACGGTCCGTCGCGCAGACATTGCAACACAGCCTGCTCGCGGAGGCGTTTCCCGACATCGCGGGACTCGAGTTCGCGGCGCGTTACGTCGCCGGCGTCGAGGGCATCGACATCGGAGGCGACTGGTACGACGTCGCGCGCCTCGAGAACGGCCACATCCTCCTGGTGGTCGGCGACATATCGGGCCGCGGCCTCGAGGCCGCGACGATGATGGCGTCGCTCCGTTACGCCACGCGCGCGTATGCCGCCGAGGGGCACTCTCCCGCGACGATCCTCACGAGGCTCTCGGATCTCGTGAACATCTCCCGCGACGAGCACTTCGCGACGGTGCTGTGCGGGTTGCTCGACGTTTCGGCGGGTCGCATCACGATGGCGAACGCCGGGCATCCGGAGCCACTGCTCGTCTCCGCCGGCGGCGCCGAGTTCGTCTCCACCGAGATCGGCGTGCCGGTCGGAGTGGAAGGCCGGACGGCGTACACGGAGGTGACGTTCTCGTTCCCTCGAGGATCGACGCTGTTGCTCTACACGGATGGCGCCATCGAGCGACGCGGCGAGCATCTCGACGTCGGCTTGCAGCGGCTCCGCGAGGTGAGCCTGCGCGCGTCCGGCTCACTCGACGAGTTCCTCGACCAAATCGCCGCGGGCGTCATCGGCGCAAACGCGGAGGACGACACCGCGATGCTCGGAGCTCGCCGGCGATAGTCCGGTCGAGCGCGCCTC
>CAZLEC010000624.1:0-2960 GCA_964558245.1 uncultured Burkholderiales bacterium
GCCGCCGACCGGCCGCACCGCTTCTCGTTCCGTTGGTGCGCTCCGCCCGGCGAGCGCGCCACGGCCGACAATGCGACGCTCGTGACCTTCACGCTCACCGCCGACGGCGACGCGCGAACGCGCCTGCGCGTGGCCGAGACCGGGCTCGACGAGCTCGACTGGCCCGACGCCGACAAGCAGAAGTTCGTCGACGAGCACACGCACGGCTGGCAGGAGAAGGGGGACGCGCTGCGCGACCTGTTCGCGACCGGGCGCTGAGTCGTCACCATGAGCGACCAAGACGAGGACGACGACCTGTGGGAGGCGATGGCCGATCCCACTCGCCGCAAGCTGCTCGATCTCCTCGTTGCTCGCGGTCAGGCCACGGCGACGACCCTCACCGCGGACATGCCCGTGAGTCGCCAGGCGATCTCCAAGCATCTCTCGCTCCTGGAGCGAGTCGGACTGATCGACTCGCACCGCCAAGGACGCGAGGTCCGCTACACGGTGCGCGAGCAGCGCCTCGCGGAAGCCACCGGCGCGCTGTCAGAGGTTGCCAACCGGTGGGACCGCCGCCTCCGAGCGATCAAGCAACTCGCCGAACAGGCGCACGCCGCCGAACGTTCCCAGGGCGCGGACACCGACGGAGATCGCGGCGCACCGTTGCGGTGAGGTTCGAGCGCTCGACCTGAGCGCGAACGTCACCAGCCGGCGTCGGCGAGGGCGCGAGCCAGGTTGCGGGCGCAGCGGAAGTGGGAGTCGAGGCCGGAGTGCGCGGTCAGCAGATCCCGCTTGGTGCCGGTGCGGAACATGTGCCCGCCGATGCGGCTGGCCATGAACCCGCCGAGCGCCGAGAGCACGCGGTAGTACGCGACCGCGCGCGGGTCGGCCGCTTCCGGTGAGCCACCGGCGCGTACGTACGCGTCGACGAAGTCGTCCCACGGCAGCAGCACGGTGACGGCCGCCCACGCCGCGGCCAACTCACGCGCCGGGGGGCCGATCGCGGCCGCTTCCCAGTCGACCAGCGCAGTCACGCGATCGTCGTCGATCAGCATGTTGTGGAACCCGAAGTCGCCCTGGAGCAGCGCCGGCCCGGATGCCGGTACGACGTCGGAGACGTGCTCGACGAGCCACTCGCGCGCGAGGGGAACGGTCGCGCACGGCGGCCCGGTCAGCTCGTCGATCCGCTGCACGATCGCGTCGACTCCGGAGATGACCGACTGCTCGGTGACGGCCGGGGCCGCGTCGAGCCCGGT
This sequence comes from uncultured Burkholderiales bacterium, assembly GCA_964558245.1. Lineage (GTDB taxonomy): Bacteria > Actinomycetota > Acidimicrobiia > IMCC26256 > PALSA-610 > JBBQER01. The sequence continues at coordinate 1,236 of CAZLEC010000624.1, forward strand.
GGCCCCGAGCCGATCGAGCGGCAACGCATGCAGGCGGGCGAGTGCCGAAGCCAGTTGGCGGCCGATCTCCGGGCGGTGCTGCGCGGGCGCAGCGAGATCGGGAAAGAACTCGCCTGCCTTCTCGCCCCGGACGCGCTCCATCACGAGGAACGTGCCTTCGCCAAGACCGTGATCGTCGCGCTCGGCGAAGAACGGTTCGGGGACGGGCACGCCGCCGAAGTCGTGCACCGCTTTGATCACCGCGTACTCGTCGGCGGCGCGGGTCTGGAGGAGGCCGACCGGCCGGTCCTTGCGCAGGATCACCTCGGAGGGGAGCTCGCGAGTGCCGCGGAGCGACACGAGGATGGTCTCCTTCGAGCGTCCGCCGGGCACGACGGCCGCCCGCTCCACCGTGACGTTCGGCGAGTGGTCGAGCCGGCGGCGCAGGTAGTCGGTGATCTGTTCGTTCGTGACCGAGCACTCGCTCGCGGCGCGCGGTTCGGTGCCGTCGGCGCGCGCCGCGAGCGCCGCGCTCCGCAGCCGGTCGACCTGTTCGAGGAAGCGGTGTTCCGTCTCCACCAGCGCGCGGGCCCGCTCGCGCTCGACCGTGTCGGTACTTCCGGCCGTGCGGCCGACCTCGTCGGCGGCGAGTCGGCGGAGCTCGTTGAATCGGTCGGGCGCCACGGGCGCGCGCGCCGCGCGGTCGTGAGGCTGGAGCAGCGCATCGAACGCGGCGCCGAACTCGGCGGAGAGCGCCGAGGCGTGCTCCTCCTCCACCACGAACTCGGCGAGGATCCGATCGACGAGGGCAGCCGCGTCTTTCGCGTGCGCGCTCGTGAGCTCCGGCACGAAATCGTTGCGGATCGTCTCGCGCAGCTGGCGGTAGTACAACGCCCGGTCGTCGTTCGGCTGCCTCACGCGGTCCTCGATCTCACGGTCATCGCGGCGCGGCGCGTATGACGCCGTTCGTGAGTGCGTCGGCGAGCGCGAACGCCGGCCGCTCCCGGCCGTTGCGCGGGTTGTTGTTGACCTCGAGAAAACCCCACCCGCCGGGCTCGCCGTCGACCCACACGTCGCCCACCGACTCCCAACCGAATCGTTCTCGGGTCGCACCGATCATGCCGCCGATGGTCTCGATCCGCACACTCGTCGTCTCGCCGCCCGCGAGGTGGTACCGCACCTCCGCCGACGGACACCGGAGGGAGTCGTCGTCGACGCTCACGAGCATCTCGGCCGCCGCGACCTCCAACGACTCGCCGTCGCGAACGAGCCCGCCGTGCCGGAAGAAGCTGCCGTTGGCACCGACCATCGACCCGTACCGGAACTGCAGCGATGCCGCGGACCCACCGAAGCTCCGGCTCGCGAGGAAGCTGTCCCATCGGCGCACCCCCCACGAGTGGTCGCGCCACGCGGGCGCGTCGACCTCGGTGGTGACGCCGTCGAGCGTCGCGGTTCCGCGTACGCGACAGAACACGTGGAAGTTGTTCGAGAAGATCGCGCCCGCGGCACCGCCGGAGCCCGCGAACGCCTGCGCGTTCGCTTCGATCAGGGAGCCGGCGTCGTCGTCGATCTCGAGGTCGAGCCGGCAACCGTCACCTTCGAGCACGAACCGCAACCGCTCGCCGTCGTGGAACAGGCGCTGCGGTCCGGCCGCCATACCGGGCTCGGCGAGGCGCTCGAGCGCGAGATCTTCGTCGTTGTGGCGGAACCGGGTCCCGTCCTCGTGGTACACGCCGCACCAGAGGT
>CAZLEC010000625.1:0-2956 GCA_964558245.1 uncultured Burkholderiales bacterium
GCCAGCTTGATCATCGTCGCGTTGATCTCGGCCGAGGTCGGTATCCGCGCCCGCCGAGGCGGCCATTCCGCGCGCGAGTCGCGCGCGGATCTCGACCGGCTCTACCGGGTGATCGAGCTGGCGGCCCGGGGTGGCGACATCGAAGACGTCGTCTCGTCGGCGCGCGCCGAGCTCATCGGCCTGTTCGGCCTCGCGGACTGCGCGTTCGAGACGTCGACGTCGGAAGCGGCGCTGCCGCGGCTCGGCATTCGCGGCGCGATCGAGGGCGCGCCGCTCGTCGCCACCCACACCGACTTCCTGCTCCCGCCGGGCGGCGTGGAGCTTCCGGTGGTCGGCCGAGGACAGGAGTTCGGCCGGCTGATCCTCTTCGCGTCGGAGTCCGTGCGGGCATCGCTGCAGAAGCGTCTCGTCGCAGTGGCGATCGCCGACGAGCTCGGCATCACGCTCGCGACCCGAACGGTCGGCGAAAACGGCCGGTAGACTCACTGCCTGGTGAGCCGGGAAGCCTGGTCGGCCCCCGTCGATCGACGTCCCCCCAGGAAGTCCCGTGAGCCGCGCAATCCCCCACCTTTCGGAATGGCGACGTGAGCGCCTCCGCACGACCCTCTGGGTGGTGCCGACCGCGGAGGTCGTCGCCGCGGTCGCGCTCTTCCTGCTGACGTACGCGCTCGATCGGGCGGCTTACCGCCGCGATCTGACCCTGCCCTCGTGGGTCAACGGCGGATCGGCCGACGCGGCCCGGCAGATCCTCACCGCCACTGCGGCCGCGGTGATCACCGTGGTCGGCTTGGTGTTCTCCATCACCATCGTCGCCCTCACCTTGGCGTCGACGCAGTTCGGCCCTCGCATCCTGCGCAACTTCGTGCGCGACCGCGGCACCCAGGTGACGCTCGGCACGTTCGTGGCGACCTTCGTGTACTCGGTGCTCGTGCTCGGCTCGGTGTCGCACGGCGGCATTGGATTCGTTCCGCACCTCTCGATCACCGTCGCGCTCGCGCTCCTGCTCGTCGACCTCGGCGTGCTGATCTACTTCATCCACCACGTCGCCACGTCGATCCAACTCCCGCAGGTCATCGCGAGCATCGCGGGCGATCTCGCCGCCGCGATCAAGACCGAGGTCATCGCGGGCCCGCAGCCGGCAGACCGCGAGACCGGACCTTCCGACACGGAGCTGCTCTTTCGGATCGAGCAAGACGGCGCAACCGTTCCGGCGCCGACGAGCGGCTATCTCCAGTTCGTCGGGTACCCGACACTGGTCGACATCGCCGAGCACGCCGAGGCAGTCATCCAACTCCTGCACCGGCCCGGTCACTTCGTGGTGGAGGGCCTGCCCCTCGCCCGGGTCTGGCCCGCCACGGCTGCGCCCGAGGTGGGCCGCGGGTTCGCCCGGACGCACGCGACCGGCGCGCACCGAACGCTCGCGCAAGATCTCGCGTTCGCCATCGACCAGCTCTCGGAGATCGCGATCCGGGCACTGTCGCCCGCGGTGAACGACACGTTCACCGCGCTCACGTGCATCGACTGGCTCGGCGACGGGCTCTGCAAGGTCTCGGCGCAATGGAACCCCGACCGCATCCACCGGGACACCCGTGGGCACGTACGCGTGATCGCAGCGCCGTCGTCGTACGCTCGGCTCGTCGACCGCGCGTTCGACAAGATCCGCCAGGCCGGCCGCGGCGTGCCCGCGGTCATGATCCGGCAGCTCGAAGCGATCATGAAGATCCTCGACTACACGAACAACGACGAGCAGCGATCGGCACTGCGCCGCCAAGCCGACATGATCTGGCGCTCGACCTGCGAATCGGTCGCCGAGCCGAACGACCGGGCCGACGTGCAGCGCCGCTACGACGAGATCGTCGGATCGAAAGAGCAGCCAGAACGCGCAAAGAACTCGTTAAGAGAGTAGAGATCCCACCGGGTTCGCGCGTACAACCGTGTGAGACCGTGGGACAAGCCGATCGTCTCCGCGGCGCGTGGAGGTGCCAGAGATGGCGGCGATGATCCTCGTCTTCGCGGGTGCAATTGTCTGGCTCGAGGTCAAGGCGATGAAGCGCATGCGCCGAACCTCGCTGCGGGAGACCCAAGGCGCGTTCACGCCGCCGCCCGATGCGAGCATCGAAGCCGTCGTCGCGCACGCAGCCGGCGAGATCGCGGCGCTGCTCGATCTGCGCGCGTGCTGGTTCGAGCCGTTTCCCTTCGACGCGCTCCTGCCTCGCATCGAGCAGGGACGCATCGTTCTTCCGGCGCCGGAACCGGGCGTCGCGCCATGCTCCGACGCCGGCGTCGAGCTTCCTGTTCGCGCCAACGACCTCACCCTCGGCCGCTTCGTGCTGATCCCGCCCAAGCCCAGCGTCGGCGTGGCCTTTTCCCCCTCGGCTCGTGATCGGGCCGTCGCGCTCGCCGAGCGGACCGGCCCGCGTCTCGCGGCGGCGTTGCTCAGCGGCGACGGGTCACGCTCGACCTGAGCGAATCGCCCCGGCGCTGACGACGAGCGCCGGCGCGCACCGCCGCTAGTGCGCGGTTGTCGTGCTGTCGGCCCAGGGAATCGTCGCCGCGTCGGCCCAGAGACGCTCGAGCCCGTAGTACTCACGCGTCTCGCGCAAGAAGACGTGCACAACGAGGTCGCCGTAGTCGAGGAGCACCCACGACGCGTCGCGCAGCCCCTCGACGGCGCGCGGCTTCGTGCCCGTCTGCTCGAAGATCCGCAACTCGATCTCGTCGACGATCGACCGGACCAACCGGGTGTTCGACGCGCTCGTGATCACGAAGCACTCGACGATGCCCATGATCTCGGCAACGTCGAGAACGAGGACGTCCTCGCCCTTCTTCTCGTCGGCCGCTCGAGCGGCGATGCGGGATCGGGTCTGGGTGTCGATCGTGCCGACACCGGTCGTCCCCACTTGGTCCGGGGCCTTGGAAGTTCCGGTCACACGCTTCCCTGCTGCGGCGTCATCGG
>CAZLEC010000626.1:0-2948 GCA_964558245.1 uncultured Burkholderiales bacterium
GCTTCGGCTCCCAGCCGAGCAAGGCGCGCGCCCGGCGGTTGTCGGCGTACACGATCGTCGGGTCGCCGAGCCGCCGGGGCTCGAGCTTCACCGGGAAGTCGATGCCGCTCGCGAGCTTCGTGGCGGCGACGACCTCCAACACCGAGGAGCCCTGACCGGTACCGACGTTGATCACCGTCGACTCGCCACCCGACTCCAGGTAGTCGAGCGCACGCAGGTGGGCGTCGGCCAGGTCTTCCACATGGATGTAGTCGCGTATCGCGCTGCCGTCGGACGTCGGGTAGTCGGTGCCGTACACCGGGAGCTCCGGGATCTGGCCGAGCGCGGCGCGCATCGCGACCGGTACGAGGTTGAGCGGCGTGTGCGAGTCCTCGCCGAGGCGCGCGTCGCCCGAGGCGCCGGCCGCGTTGAAGTAGCGCAGCGCGACCGTCCGCATCCCGTGGCAGATGCTGAACCAGCGGAGCATCTGCTCGACCATGAGCTTGCTCTCGCCGTACGGGCTCTCCGGGGCGGTGGCGTGGTCCTCGTCGACCGGGAGCTGCTGCGGGGTGCCGTACACGGCGGCCGAAGACGAGAACACGAAGCGGGCCACGCCGACCTGGTTGAGCGTGTCGAGCAATACTGCGGTGCGCGAGACGTTGTTGTCGAAGTACCGCTCGGGCACCACCATCGACTCGCCGGCCGCCTTGTAGCCGGCAAAGTGCACGACCTGGTCGACGCCGTATTGCTCGACGACGCGTCGCACGAGCGCCGCGTCGGCGACGTCGCCGATCTCCACCGGCGCGTCGATCACGGCCTCGGGGTGCCCGTATTCCATCGTGTCGAGCACGACGACGTCGCGGCCGGCGCCGCGCAACGCGCGGACGGTGTGCGAGCCGATGTATCCCGCGCCGCCTGTGACCAGAACACTCATCCGACCAGTATGGATGACGTCTCGGCGCCAAGTTGGGACTGGCCGGCCGATGCGTAGCGAACTAGACAGAGTGCCCTCTCGAGGAGCATCGATGATCGAGCAAGTGATCGAAAAGTGGCACGCCCACTTGCGGGGGCAGCTACCAGGCGGACTCGACGAGCTGCTCGACGACGACGTCGTGTTCTACTCACCGATCGTGTACACGCCTCAGCGCGGCAAGGCCATCACCACGCTGTACCTACAGGCGGCCGGGCAGACGCTTCCGGGCGACCAGTCGCAACCCGCGTCGAGCGCGGCCGGCACGAGCGGCGGCGGATTCCACTACACCAAGACGGTGCTGAGCGGTGACACCGCCGTGCTCGAGTTCGAGACCACGGTCGAGGGAAAGTACGTGAACGGCGTCGACATCATCCGCTGCAACGACGAAGGCCGCATCGTCGAGATCCGCGTGATGATCAGGCCGCTGCAGGCCGTCAATCTCGTGCATCAGCAGATGGCCGCGGCACTCGAGCGCATGCAGCAGGCCTGAGCGCCACCCATCACGCCGCGCTCACGGCGGGGTCATCACGAGGCCGCGCGTGTGCTCGAATCGGGCGGACACGTCGGCCCAGTCGATGACGTTCCAGATCGCGGCGACGTACTCGGGCCGGCGGTTCTCGTACTGCAGGTAGTACGCGTGCTCCCACGCGTCGATCACGAGCAGCGGGACACCGCCCTGGCCGACGTTGCCCTGATGGTCGTAGATCTGCTCGATGAAGAGCCGTTCGCCCAGCGGCTCCCACGTGAGCGCGCCCCAACCCGAGCCCTGCACCGACGACGCCGACGACGACAGCTGCTTGCGGAACGCGTCGAACGAACCGAAGAACTCGTCGATCGCGGCGGCCAGCTCGCCGCCCGGGCGGTCGGTGCCCCCGGGCGTGAGGTTCTGCCAGAAGAGCGTGTGCAACACGTGGCCGGAGAGGTTGAACGCCAACGTCTTCTCGAGGCCGACGATCGCGCTCAGATCATCCTTCTCGCGCGCGGCCGCGAGCTTCTCGAGGGTCGCGTTCACACCGTCGACGTACGCCTTGTGGTGCTTGTCGTGGTGCAGCTCCAGCATCCGAGCCGAGTAGTGCGGTTCGAGCGCGGAGAAGTCGTAGGTCAGGTCGGGTAGGACGTAAGGCTTCATAGTCAGCTCCCGCTGATCGGATGCGAGGCCGCCTCCTGGCGGAGACATCGCCGAACTGTGTTCTACCCCGTGGGGGCGGCCGGCAATCCGCGGCCCGCGCCGGGGCTCACTGCGTGGCCAGCGCCGCGCGCGCTTCGCCGTCGGGATTGCGGTACGACCGGCCCGCGGTCTCGATCACCACGTTGTCGAGCACGCCGGCGGGGATCGCGAAGTAGCCCGGGAGCTCCGGCGCGATCGGCGTCATGCGCTGCGCCCCGACGCAGAACGGGTCTACGCCGTAGCTCACGGGCGTCGTCATCGCGATGTGATCGCGCCCGACCGGCACGTCGCCGTACCAGAGCTCGAGGTCGCCGCGGAACCGCCCGGTGGGAGTGAAGGTCGCGCGAACGAGCACCGCGCCCGGCGGCAGCTCCACGCTCGCCGACACGGTCGTGTACTGCGCGCCGAGGAGGTTGTTCACGTAGTGGACGCGCCGGCCCGCGATGTAGAGCGCGTAGCCGCCACTGTGCCCGCCGTGGCCGACGATCAACCCGTCGCACGGGCCGTCGGCCGGAACGTCGATCGTCGCCAGGATCTGGAACCGCCGGTTGCGCAGGTTCGGCGCGACCGTCTCCGGAATCGACGAGATCCCGGGGTTGAACACGTAGCGCTCGCGCCGGAACCGTCGGTCGCCGAACCGTCCCGGCTGGTTGTTGAGCGGCAGCACGAGGTTGCGCTCGGCCTCCTCCCACCAGAGCGCCTTGAGCTCCGCGAGCTTCTCGGGAAACTGTTCGGCCACGTCGTGACACTCCGAGAAGTCGTCGGCCACGTGGTACAGCTCCCACACGTCGTCGTCGAAACTGCGCGTCGCGTCGCTGCCGTCGTAGG
>CAZLEC010000627.1:0-2943 GCA_964558245.1 uncultured Burkholderiales bacterium
ACCCCCGAACCTCCGTGTCCATACGACCGACAACACAGAAGGGGTGAGACACCCAAACCCGCGAAAACCCCGAAGAACAAAGAAGAAATGCGCCCAGAACTACACCGGCGACATCCACGCTTCCGCGAGCGGGTTCTTGCCGTCGAGATGACCGTGCGATCCGTAGGGACGGAATCGGATGAACGCCTGCTCGTGATGGAAAGGCCTTGCCTCGCCGTTTGCGATCGCGTCGGGGTGCGCCGGCTCGCGCGTGCCGTACGCATACGTCGAGAGCGCTTTCGTCGACTCCCACAGCGAACAGGTCGCGACCAACGACATCGGGTGTGCGAGCCCGGTCGCCCACGTCAGGCCGGGCGCCTCCACGGCACTCGCTTCGGCCTTGGCGCTGGTGCGCAGGAAACGGATGAACTGACTCATCCGGGGCCGGCCGAGTGTCAGCGCGGCGACCGGGCCGGCGCGCTCGACGCTCCGTTCCCTCGGGACGTCGGGTGGGAGTCCGGGCCAGCTCCCGAACGCGCGGAGCGGTTCGAGCCGAAGGTGCCAGCCCGACGCGAACTTCGCCGCGAGCGGATGGTCGGCGAGGAACCCGTCGATCGCGTCGTCGCCGTCCCAGAACGCGATGAGCGCGGCACGACTGAATTGCGGCGACGGCAGCAACGAACCACCCAGCGGCGCGGCGAGCGCGATGTTCGCGTGCCGCAACCCGCGGATCGAGCCCGGAGACGGGGACTTGCGGTTGAGGGCGAGGGCCGTCGGTACTCCGACGTCGGCCACGTGCACGGATGCGATCATGCGAACCTCCTCCGGTCCGACCAGTGTGATCCGCCAAACGCGGCCGCGACGAATCAGGAGCATGAGCCACGACTACCGCGCCCTGAAGACCGCCGAGCTCGCCGACTTCTCCGACTTCCTGCACGACCTCTCCGACGCGCTGTGGGACACACCCTAGCTCTGCGAGGGGTGGAAGGTTCGCGACGTCGTGAGCCACATCGCGATCGGTTACACCGTGCCGCTGCGCGTGATCGTCGGCCAGATCGCCAAGTACCGCGGCAACGTCGACAAGGGCTCCGATGTGCTCTCACGGGCGTTCGGCCGCGACCACACGCCGGGCCAGATCCTCGCGGCCCTCGACCGCGGTCGCGACCGCCCGCGCGGAGTCGGCCGGATCGAGAAGCCCCACGAAGCCCTGGTCGACCACCTCGTTCACCAGCAGGACTGCCGCCGGCCGCTCGGGCTCCTGCGCACGATCCCGGCCGAACGCGCGATCGCGCTCGTCGACGCGCTCCCCCGCGCGGGCGGATTCGTCGCGTCGAAGCAACGCGTGGCCGGCCTCCGACTCGTCGCGGTCGACGTCGACCACGCGGTCGGTCAGGGGCCCGAGGTGCTCGGCACCGCGGAGGCACTGGCGCTCGCAGCTACCGGTCGCGCAGTGGCCCTCGACGAGCTGGAGGGCGCCGGCGCCGCAGTGCTCCGGGCGCGCGTCGGCGGCACTCGGCCGGGTATCGCCGAGCAAGGTGTCGCGCGCTGAGCGAACCCGCGGTCAGACGCTGGCGTTCGCGTTGTCGACGAGCTCGAGCACGTCGACGAACTCGACCGTCGGCCTCACGCCGTAGAGACCCGTGACGCGCACCACCAACGCGTCGGAGAAGAATCCACGCGCGGCCTCCTCCGAGTCCCACACGTAGAAGTTGCGGGCCTGCGCACCCGACTGGTCGATCGTGAACACCTTGGACCGAAGGCCGGGCATCCCTTCGAACATGCCGCGCGCCTCCTCGGCGATCTTGGCAACCACCGCCCGGTCGAGGTCGCTGTCATCACGAAACGTCACGATCACACCGATCATTCTCGGCCTCCTCCACTGCGAGTCGCGCCGACGGTACTTCGCGAAATGCCGCGGCTCCAGGCCCTGGAGATTGGTCGGGATAGCTTCGGCGCCGATGGACGCAATGAAGTTCTTCGGTCTCGAACCCACCGACGACGCGCGCATCTGGCGCATGCAGGTCGTCCCGGGCCTCATCTCGGGAACCGGTGCGCTGTTCGGCGGGTGCGGGCTCGGCGCCGCGATCGAAGTGATGGAACAGGTGACCGGCCGACCCTGCATCTGGGCAACCGCGCAGTTCCTGTCGTTCGCGCGCCCGCCGGCGGTGCTCGAGCTCGAAGTGACCGAAGCCGTGCGTGGTCATCAGATCAGCCAGGCGCGGGTCATGGCCCACGTCGGCGATCGCGAGATCCTCACCGTGGTCGGCGCGCTCGGTCAGCGGCCCAGCCCGCTCTCCGGTCAATGGGCGACGCGGCCCGACGTGCCACCGCCCGCCGACTGCCCGCCGCGGCCGTTGATGAACCGGCACCAGGGCACGATCATGGACCGATTCGAGTCGAAGCTCGCCGACGCCCGCCCGTACTGGGAGCTCACGGGAGTGCCCGGCTCGGGGAACGCATCGCTCTGGGTGCGCCTCCCCGAGCTGATCGACGCATCGGCCGCCGCGCTCGCGATGATCGGCGACTTCGTGCCGTTCGGCATCGGCCAGGCGCTCGGACGGCGCGCGGGCGGCAACAGCCTCGACAACACGCTGCGCGTCGCGCGCCGCGTCCCGACCGAGTGGGTGCTGGCCGACGTGCGTGTGCACGCGATCGCCGACGGCTTCGGTCACGGGCTGGTGCACCTGTGGGCCGAGGACGGCACGCTCCTCGGCACCGCCAGCCAATCGACGATCGTGCGCGCGCACGAGCCGGCCGACGAGGAGCCGCGCGATCCCGTGCCGTTGACCGAGCTCGAGGGATCACTCGAGCCCGAGAACGGGCCGTAGGTCGAAGCCGCACGGAGAACGTGCCAGGATGACGCGATGACCGCACCCCGGCGTTATGGCATCACGTTCCCGTTCGACGGGATCCCGTTGCTCGGCCAGCGCGAGATCGTGCGCGAGCTCGTCGACCTCGGCTACA
>CAZLEC010000628.1:0-2943 GCA_964558245.1 uncultured Burkholderiales bacterium
CGACGCGGAGATAGTGGCAGTTGGCATTCGTGGGAGACTAGCGGGATCTTTCCGGTAAGTCTCGGGGAGCAAATGCGGGCTGCGGTGGTCGCTCGGCTACGTTTCCGTTCGAGGTCGAGAGGGTTTCGAATTTGGACAACAAGCGGGCAACGCTGGCCGACGCAGTCGCCCGCCATGTGCGTGCCGGAGACGTGCTGCACCCGGTGGTTGGCCACGCGCGCTGGTCAGCCGCGACACGCGAGGTCGTCAGACAGTGGTGGGGTCGCGACCCGCAGTTCACGCTCGTGATGCTCTCTTTGTCGAGTCTCGGCGCATTGTTCTTTCGCGGACACCTTGTCCGGAATGTGATCACGGGTTATTCCGGTGACACGTTCCCGAATTTCACACCGAACCCGCTGTTCGCGAGCGCGTACGAGCGCGGCGAGGTGTCGGTGGAGCACTGGTCGTTCCTCGCGTTCTCGCAGCGTCTCGAGGCCGGGGCCCGCGGGCTGCCCGCGATCGTGACGCGTTCGATCGCCGGTTCGTCGATGGAGTCGAACGAGGCGTTCGCGAAGATCGGGACACCGTTCGGCCTGGTCGGGATGCTCGCGCCGCTGCAAGCCGATGTCGCGCTCTTGCACGCACCGCTCGCCGATCGGGCCGGGAACATCGTGATGCATCCGCCGCTGCTCGAGGGGGTGTGGGGAGCCCTCGGTGCCCGCCGCGGCGCGATCGTCACCGTCGAGCGGATTGTCGACGACATCCGGCCGTGGTCGCACATGGTGCGCATCCCCGCGCACCGAGTGCTCGCCGTGGTCGAGTGCCCGATGGGGGCCCACCCGGGCGGCTGTTACACCGGCTCGCTCCCGGTCGAGGGCTACGGCGAGGACTACGAGTTCTGGGTCGAGGCCCGGGACGCCACCCGCCGCGACGACTACGACGCCTGGATCGATCGCTGGGTCCTCGGGGTCGAGACCCAGGAGCAGTGGCTCGGCCAGGTCGGCGCCGAACGGGTGCAGGCCCTCCGGGCCAAGGCGGCTCCCGACTCCTGGCACCTCGACGAGGAGTCGTTCCCGCCCGATCTCGAGAGCCCCGTGAACGCGTGGGAGCGCGCCGCCGTGTGGGGCGCCCGGTACCTGGCCGAGCGCGTCGCCGCGCTCGGTGCCGACGCCGTGCTCGCCGGCGCAGGTGTCGCGAACCTGTCGGCTTGGCTCGGCGTGCAGCTGGCGCGAGATGCCGGCTCCGAGGTGCAGCTCACGGCCGAGATCGGGTTGTGGGGCTACGACGCGACACCGGCCGACCCGTTCGTGCTGAACCATCGCAACTTCCCGACCGCGACGATGCTCGGCGACGCGGCGATGGTGCTCGGCACGCTCGTGGGTGGCGCGGGCACCACAACGATCGGGTGTCTCGGCGGCGCCCAGATCGACCGCTTCGGCAACGTGAACTCGACGCGCATCGAGCCGCGGCCGTTCCTCGTGGGCTCGGGCGGCGGCAACGACGTCGCGAGCACCGCGACCGAGAACGTCGTGGTCGCGACGCTCACCCCGCAGCGCACCCCGGCCGATTGCTCGTACGTGACGTCGCCCGGGCGGGCCGTGCGCGCGCTCGTGACCGATCTCGGCCTGCTCGAAAAGCGTGGCGATCTCGCGACGTCGGAGCTCGTGTTGACCGCGGTTCCGGCCGGCGACGCGTCGCTCGCCGATCGCGTGGCCGCGGCGGTGGCCGCGTGCGGATGGGACCTCGACGTCGCGCCCGACGTGGGCGAGCTGGTCGCGCCGACCGCCGACGAGGTAGGCGCGCTGCGCCGGTGGGACCCGCGAGGTTGGTTCCTGCGCGCGAGGTAGCGACTGCTATCCGTGTTGCGCGACGTAACCGGGCACCGCGACCGCGTTGTCGGGAATCGGAGGCTGCGCGACGAGCCGCATCGGGAGCTGGCCGGCCCAGACCGGGAGGTCGAGATCCGCGTCGTCGTCGATCGGTCCGCCGGTTCGCACCTTCGCGGAGCCTTCGTCGATCGGGAGGCGCAGGATCAAGGTGGCCCGGAGCTCCTCGGTGGTGGGCGGTCGGGCGTCGGCGCTGCGTCCGGGCGCGAGATGGTCGAGGAGGGCGGCCACCATCGTCTGCATCTCGTCGAGATCGGTCACGCGCTCCACGCGGCCGAACAGCACGACACATCGGTAGTTCATCGAGTGGTGGAACGCAGAGCGGGCGAACACCAGACCGTCGAGCAGCGTGACCGTCACGCACACGTCGGTGCCGGAGGCGAGATGGCGCAGCATGTCGTTGCCGGTGGCGCCGTGGACGTAGAGATCGTCCGCGATCCGCACGTACGTCATCGGGAGCACGATCGGCCCGTGCTCGGCGGCGAACCCGACGTGGCAGACCAGGGCCTCGTCGAGCACCGAGTTGACGACGTCGCGGTCGTGGCTCCCACGCTCGCGCTTGCGGCGGAGCGTGTCCCGCGGGGAGACGGTGAGCGAGTTGGCCACGCGATCGGTCGGCATCCCGCGAGGCTGGCACACGCGCGCGAGGCCCGCTCGGATTATCGCGGCGCGCGCGTCAGGAGGTAGCCGCCAACGCGGCATCGAACGCGGCGAGCGCCCGGTCGATCTCCGCTTCGCTGACGACGAGCGGTGGCATGAACCGGATCACGTTCGCGTCCGCGCCGCACGACATCAGCACCAGGCGGTCGTGCTCGAGGCAGTGCGACATGACCGCGGCCGTGCGCGCCGCGTCGGGCGCACCGTCGGACGTCGTCAACTCGGCCGCGACCATGAGCCCCAACCCGCGCACGTCGCCGATGCCCGCGTGCTTCGACTGCAACGTGCCGAGCCCGTCGATCAGCTGGTGCCCACGGGCGGCCGAGCGGATCACGAGCTGCTCTTCGAGGATCACGTCGATCGTCGCGAGCGCGGCCGCGCAGCCCATGGGGTTCGCGCCGTAGGTGCCGCCGTGCGCGCC
>CAZLEC010000629.1:0-2937 GCA_964558245.1 uncultured Burkholderiales bacterium
ACGAGTCGATGCGCGCCGGCGCGCCGGTGCCGATGCTCACGATCAACTCCGTCGCCCCACGATCATGCGTTTCGGGAGCGAGGAGCAGAAGCAGTTCTACGTGCCGAAGATCCTGAAGGGCGAGATCCACTTCGCGATCGGCTACACCGAGCCCGAGGCCGGCACCGACCTCGCGTCGCTCAAGACGAAGGCCGTGCGCGACGGCGACGAGTACGTGATCAACGGGCAGAAGGTGTTCACGAGCCTGGCGAGCGGCTCCGACTACATCTGGCTCGCGGTGCGTACGAACCAAGAGGTGAAGAAGCACAAGGGGATCTCGATCATCATCGTCCCCACCGACACGCCGGGCTTCCGCTACGTGCCGATCGACAACTTCGGCGCCACGAACACCAACATCACCTACTACGAAGACGTGCGCGTGCCGGTCGGCAACCTCGTGGGCGAGGAGAACGGCGGCTGGGGCCTCATCACCAACCAGCTCAACCACGAGCGCGTCACCCTCTGCTCCTCGGGTGTGGTGGAGCGCATGCTCGACGACGTACGCGGCTGGGCGCAGCAGACCAAGCTCGCCGACGGCCGCCGGGTGATCGACCAGGAGTGGGTGCAGATCAACCTCGGGCGCGTGCACGCCAAGCTCGAGTTCCTGCGTCTCGCCAACTGGCGGGTCGCCTGGCTCGCGCAGAGCGGCGCCGCGCTCAACCCGGCCGACGCCTCCACGATCAAGGTGTACGGCACCGAGTTCTACATGGAAGCGGCGCGACTCCTCATGGAGGTGATGCGGGACCAGGCGTCGCTGCAGGGCGAGTCGCCCGGGGCGGTGTTGCGCGGCCGGGTCGAGCGGATGCTGCGCTCGATGCACATCCTCACGTTCGGCGGCGGCACCAACGAGATGCAACGGGACCTGATCGCGATCTTCGGGCTGAACATGCCCGGCAGCCCGCGCTGACCGACACGATTCACAGGAGCACGCGAGATGGACTTTGCCCTCACCGAGACCCAAGAGGAGCTGCGCGGCCTGGCGGCGCGCATCCTCGAGGACCGCTCCGGCCTCCAGCACCTGAAGGAGCGCGACCGCTCCGACGACTGGTACGACCTCCCCACCTGGCAGGAGTTCGCGAAGGCGAACCTGCTCGGGATCGCGCTGCCGGAGTCGGCGGGCGGCCTCGGCTTCGGCTTCCTCGACCTCTGCATGGTGCTGCGCGAGGTCGGCCGCAACGTGTCACCGCTCCCCGCGATCCCGACACTCGTCTCGGGCGCGCTTCCGATCGCGCAGTTCGGATCCGACGCCCAGCAGGGGATCCTGGCCAAGGTCGTGAGCGGCGACGTGCTGCTCACCGCGGCGTTGGTGGAGATCGGCGCCGAGCCCGAGCAGCCGAGCACCACCGCGACGCGCGACGGCGACGGCTGGCGCATCACCGGGACGAAGTCGAACGTGCCCGGCGCGCGCGCCGCCGAGCTCGTGCTCGTGCCCGCCACCGTCGAGGGCCGGGTCGCGATGTTCCTGGTGCCCACCAACGCGCCGGGGATCACGCTGTCACGCCAGCAGGCGATGAACCACGAGCCGCTCTTCGAGATGGAGCTCGCCGGCGTGCGCGTCGGCGACGACGCACTCCTCGGCTCGCTCGAACAGGGTGCGGAGATCCTCGCGTTCACCCTCAACCGCACGACGGTCGCGGTGTGCGCGGTGGTTTCCGGCGTCGCCGAGCAGGCGGTGCGGATGACCGCGCAGTACACCTGTGACCGGAAGCAGTTCGACCGCGCGATCGGCACGTTCCAGGCCGTCGGTCAGCGGATGGCCGACTGCTTCATCGACATGCAGGGCATCGAGCTCACGATGTTGCAGGCCGCGACCCACGTCGACGAGGGTCGCGACGACGCGGTAGAGGTCGCGACCGCGAAGTTCTGGGCGGCCGAGGGCGGCAACCGCATCGCGCACACCGCGCTGCACGTGCACGGCGGCGTCAGCATCGACGTCGACTTCCCGATCCACCGTTATTTCCTGTGGCTGAAGCAGTACGAGTTCACGCTCGGCTCGGCCACTCCCGAGCTCCTGCGCATCGGCAAAGCACTCGCCGACACCCCGATTTAGCGGCTACGACCTCCGGGCCTCTACGTTCATGCGGCTACGAGCTTCGGCCCTCGATCGCCCGTGCGACTGTGATACGCCAACCGGGCCTGCGCGCTGCGCCTGGCTCGCCCGTGCGGTTCGCGTCGACCGCCCGGCCCTCTGCGCCTGGCCCGTCTGAGCGCGCGGGGCTCAGGCGCGGGCGATCTCGAGGAGGCGCTTCGCCGGAGTGAGGTCGAACGGTGGGCCGGTCATCAGGATGAGGTGCTCGGCGCCGGCGTCGAGATAGGCCTGCCAGTCGTCGATCTCCGAGGCCTGGATCCCGACCGTGCGCTCGATCTGGCGCGGGTCGCGCTCCAACTTCGCGCACCACGCGTCGAGGGTGCGGTTCTTCTCCGCGTAGCTGGCGGGTGGGCCGAACGCGTTCCACGCATCGGCGTGCTCGGCGGTGAGCCGCAGGGTGACCTTCGGTCCGGAACCACCCACGAGGATCGGTACGGACCCGCGGGGCGGCGGCGTGAGCGCATCGAATCGCTCCATGATCTTGGGCAGCGACTCGGCGAGGTGGCGTAGGCGATCGGGTGCGGTGCCGAACTCGTAGCCGTACTCGCTGTAGTCGCGCTCGAACCAGCCGGCGCCGATGCCGAGCACGAAGCGCCCGTCACTCAGATGGTCGATCGTGCGAGCCATGTCGGCCAGAAGATTCGGATTGCGGTAGGAGTTGCACGTGACGAGCGCGCCGATGTGCGCGTGACTCGTCTCGACGGCCATCGCGGCCAACAGGGCGTACGCCTCGAAGTGTGCGGCGTCGGGATCGCCGTAGAGCGGGAAGAAGTGGTCCCACACCCAGATGCTGTCGACCTCGAGCGCGT
>CAZLEC010000630.1:0-2936 GCA_964558245.1 uncultured Burkholderiales bacterium
TGGCGGCGGTGAAGTCGGTGAGCGCCCACATGCTAGTGACCATCATCGGCGGGTGCGGCGGCGGGAGGTGGCGCGCCATCACGATGTCGTCGCCGTGCATGGGCTGCGGGTGCTCGCCCGGACCGATGTCGATCGCGGTCATCCCCGAGAGCAGGCAGCCCCGATCGAGGATGCGTTCGGCCAGCGGCAGCACGTTCGGGTGAACGGGCATCAACTGGAACACCGGGTCCTTGGCGAGCAGGTTGTACATCCGCAGTGTCGCGTGGCCCTCGGCCGCGGTGTCGCGCGGCCGCACACCGAGCTCGCGCTCGAGCCGGCGAATCGTGTCGCAGAGTTGCTCCACCAGCTCGGGCTCGATCGCGTTCTCGACGATCGTGTATCCGTCGGCGTCGATCCGGGCGAGGTGCTCGGTGATCGTGGAGTCGCTGAGCGTGACGAGGGTCATTGCCACCTCCTCAAGGGCCCGGGGGCCCTGCTCGCCCGGCTGCGTAATCCGGTCGATGCCGACGCCCGCCCGTGCGAGGATCCGTGCATGCACGTGCTCGACAATCCCGTATGGCACGCACTCACCGGGACGCACGCAACGCTAGCCGAGCACTCCGGCCCCGCAGCCAGGTACGACCCCGAGGTCGCAGTGTTCTCCGCGATCGCCGACGACGCGTCGCCCGCCGCCTGGAGCGCGCTCGCCGAGCTGGTCGGCCCCGGCGGCACCGCGAACCTCGCGCGCCGGGAGTTGGCGATTCCCGACGCGTGGTCGGTGCTGTTCAAGGCGCCGTGCCGGCAGATGTGGCTGCCCGACGCGGTCACGGTCGACGACCCCGACGACCACCGCGCGCCGGGCCCGATCGCCGAGCTGGGCGCCGCCGACGTCCCGGACATGCTGGCTCTCGTCGAGCGCACGCGTCCCGGACCGTTCGTCGGACGAACCGTCGAGCTCGGCACCTACCTCGGCATCCGCGACCGCGGCGAGCTGATCGCGATGACGGGCGAGCGGTTGCATCCGGCAGGCTTCACCGAGATCAGCGCGGTCTGCACCGACGCCGGGTATCGCGGTCGGGGTCTGGCGTCGACGCTGGTGCGCGCCGTGGTGCGTGGTATCCGCGCCCGGGGCGAGACGCCGTTCCTGCACCTGACGATGGAGAACGACGCCGCCCACCGGGTGTACAAATCGCTGGGATTCGAGACCCGGGCCGAGCTCGCCGTCACCGGCGTGCGGGCACCCGGATGACCCGGGACCGGACCGGCTTCATGCCGACGTCGGCGACACCCCGCCACTAGATTCTCTGCCCATGCGTGTGCCCCCCGCCCGAATCCTGTTCCCGCCCGAAGATCGGCTCGCGATCCTGGAGCGCATCGACAACGCGCTCAGCTCCGGCCAGCTCACACTCGGCCCGATCGGCGCGGAGCTCGAAGCCGCGTTCGCGGCGCGCCACGGCACTCGCCACGCCGTCGCCGTGAGCTCCGGAACCGCCGCGCTCGAGATCATCCTGCGCGCGGTCGGCGTCGAGGGACGCGAAGTGGTGGTGCCCGCGAACACGTTCTTCGCGACCGCGGCCGCCGCGGTGCACGCGGGAGCGCGACTGCGCTTCGTCGACTGCGACCCGCAAACCATGGCGATCGATCCGATCGACCTCGCGAACTGCATCGGCCCCGAGACCGCGGCCGTGGTGATCGTGCACATCGGCGGGCTCGTGACTCCCGCGATCGACGACATCGCGAGCATGTGCGCCGCGACCGGCGTGCAGCTCGTAGAAGACGCGGCGCACGCGCACGGCAGCGCGCACGACGGCCGGTCGGCCGGCACGTTCGGCCGGGCCGCCAGCTTCTCGTTCTACCCGACCAAGGTCATCGCCGGGGGCGAGGGCGGGATGATCGTCACCGACGACGACGACATCGCCGAAGAAGCCCGCGTCTACCGCGATCAGGGCAAGGGCTCGTTCCACGCCAACTTCCACACGCGCATGGGCGCCAACTGGCGGATGAGCGAACCCCACGCGGCGATCGTCCTGTCGCAGCTGCACCGCCTCGACGAGTTCATCGAACGCCGCCAGGAGCTCGCCGCGCGCTACGACGCCGCGCTCGCCGCAGTCGACCTCACGCCGCTCACGATCCCCGACTCGGCGAGCAGCAACTTCTACAAGTACGTGGCGTTCCTGCCCGACAGCATCGACCGCACGCTGTTCAAGCAGTATCTCCGCTCGGAGTTCGACATCGGGCTCTCGGGCGAGGTCTACGACACCCCCCTGCACCACCAGCCGATCTTCTCGCAGCTCGACGACCGCGCCCTGCCGGGCTCCGAATGGCTCTGTGCCCGCCACGTGTGCCTCCCGCTGTATCCGGCACTCACCGAAGCCGACGTCGACTACGTGGTCGAGTCCGTCGCGGCCGCGCTCGGCCACGAGGAGTTGCGCGACGTGACCGGCGGCCGCATCGCCGCGGGATAGTTCGCGAAGCCGAAGAGCCACGAGACACGAAACCCTGGTCCCCGATGACAAGCGAGACGCCTTGACCTCCGAGACGGCCCCTCCCGAACCGGTCGCCGTCACCGGCGGCTCCGGTTTCATTGGATCGCACGTCGTCGACGCGTTGCTCGCCGCGGGCTACCCGGTGCGGGTGCTCGATCAACGCCGGCCGCTCCAGCCGAACGCCGAGTGGGTGGAGGTCGACCTGCTCGAACAGGACGCGCTCACCGACGCGCTCAAGGGCTGCGGCCCGGTGTTCCACCTGGCTGCGATGGCCGACGTCAATCAGGTGATCGCCGAACCGGCGGAAAGTGTCGCGGTCACCGCGCTCGGCGCCGCCCAGGTGCTCGAAGCCGCCCGCCGGGCCGACGCGGGCCGGGTGATCCTGGCCAGCACCGTGTGGGTCTACGCCGCGACCCACGGAGACGTCGTCGACGAAGAGACCCCCTTCGACCTCACGCTCGATCGCCACAT
>CAZLEC010000631.1:0-2933 GCA_964558245.1 uncultured Burkholderiales bacterium
GTAGTCGACCGCGTAACGCGTTGGGACTTCCCAGTCGGGCCGATACGTCAACTCGGGATCGAGCGCGTACGCGCCGACCTGACCCGGACCCTCCCATAACAACGCGTTGTACCCGCGACGGACCGCGGCCGCACCACCACCCCAGAAATAGAGCTCCTCACACGTCGTGTCCGCTCCCCCGAGGATCATCACCGTCGGACGTGGCCCACCGGTCGCGTCGGCGCGCATGAAGTACGCGGGCAAGGTCTTGCCGTGCTCATACGGGATGCTGACCGGCTCGATCGAGGGCTCGAACAGCTTGGCTGCCTGAATGAAACACGCCCGGTGACGCATGTACATCTCGAGCTGTCGAGGGTCGACGTGCTCAAGATAGAAGAACGCTGTCCGCCAATAGCACGACGCCCGCAAGAACGCCTCGCGCGCACTGACAACATGTCCGCCGCGCAGGCACTCGACGGCGATCGCTTCGACCCCCTCCGCGGTCTCGCTCCACGCGATTGCCCAGCTCTCTGTATCCCCGTCCACGATCCCGCGCGCGGTCGAGAAACACTCCCCGACCGATCCACCATCCCCGTAGGAGCCGGCGCACATCGCTCGGACCAGCTGGAAATCGAAGGTCGATGTGAATACGCCCGGCAGGCCCGGGCTCGCGACGAAACCCACACGAATGGCTTTGGTTGCTTGCGTCGAGACCGTCGGTGTCGCTGTCAAAGGGTGCTCCTCTAGCGCTAGCGGTCCGTCGTGGACGTGGTCTGGTGGGCTAGGGCCGGCACGTTTCCGCCGGCCTTTGGTGATGATGTCTTTCGCGGCCTTGTGCACGAACGGTGCGCGTGCGACCCAAAGTCGAACGAGGCCAGGCCGGTTACTTGAAGACGTCGTTAAACCAGTCGAACTCGATCTGGTGTTTGAGGCTCGGGTTATTCATTTGGCAATGCGCGTCGCCGCCGTCTTCTGACCGAAAGATGTGCTCCGCCTTCGGACAGGTCAGCTTCTCGTAGAACTCGTGAGCCGCATCCACCATGCGTGATCCTTCGCCCTCGCCGCCCATGTTCAGGAACGGACAGGTGATCTTTCCCTCGAGTCCGGCCAGGCTGTAGGTGCCGAGGTTGTCGCAGAAGGCAGCCAGCGACTGGCCGGCCATCCCGCATCGATCCTTGAATGCCGTGGCGAAGATCTTCGTCAACGGGTTGGAGAGGTCAGCCTTACTGTCGAAATCCTCGCCGTAAGGCACGTCAGGGTCGAGGTTGGCCATCAGCATGAGGATCGGCTTGAGTTCCGGCGACAGCGAATTGGCGATCACCGCGGTGATGCGCTTCTCGTACGCCACCGCGCGCGGAGCGAAGTACCCGCCCATGCTGTGCCCCATGAGCGCGAGCCGCGCCGGCTCGACGTCGTCACGGGACAAGACGTAGTCGACGGCGTAGCGGGTGGGCACTTCGTAGTCGGGGCGATAGGTCAACTCTGGATCTAGCGCGTACGCACCGACCTGACCGGGCCCCTCCCACACCAACGCGTTGTACCCACGGCGGACCGCCGCTGCGCCGCCGCCCCAGTAATACAGTTCCTCGGCCGTGGTGTCGCCTCCACCGAGGATCATGACGGTCGGACGCGGCGCACCGGTTGCATCGGCTCGCATGAAGTAGCCGGGCAGTGTCTTGCCGTTCTCGTACGGGATGCTGACCGGCTCGATCGGGACGTCGAACAGCTTGGCCGCTTCGACGAAGCACGAACGGTGACGCAAGTACATCTCAAGATGACGCGGGTCACTGCTCTCGACATAGAAGAACGCCGTGTTCCAGTACATGGAAGCTCGAAGAAACGCCTCTCGTGCACTAACAACATGCCCATCACTCAAGCAATCATGAGCGATGGCCTCGATCCTCTCCGCGGTCTCCTTCCACGCCGCGGTCCAACTCTCGATATCGCCGTCCACGACCCGCCGCGCCGTCGAGAAACATTCACCAACCGCGCCGCCGTCGCCGTAGCTGCCGGCGCACATCGCGCGAACGAGCTGATAATCGAAGTTGGACTTGAAGACTTGCGGCATCGCAGGGGTGGCGCTGAAAATCGCCCCCGCGGTCAATGTCGGCTTCGTCGAGACTGTCGATGTCACGGTGCTCCTCTAGCTGAGGAGGCGTCGAGCCCGTACGGGGCGACAAGCCGTGCGCGGCCGTCCTGCCCGAACCAAGCGTCTCTCGGATCTCACTGAGCGAATGCGCTACCAGGGTCCGGAGCAACGCTCCCGGAAGCCGCCCAACTCGCAAAGCAGCATCCAACACGACGGCGGGGATTCCTCATCGCACCACGGTCACCCTACGGCCGTTCGACCACTAATGCAAGTCCTCACGCGATAATCTGGGATTGTGCCCGAGAAGCTCGCACCACCACGATCCCGTCGCACCGGCGGCCGGAGCGCCCGCGTCCGCAACGCCGTACTCGACGCCACGATCGATGCCCTCTCCAAGAACAGCATCGACACGCTCTCGATCAACGAGATCGCAAAACGTGCCGAGGTCCACGAGTCGTCCATCTACCGACGCTGGGGAACCAAGGAAAACCTGGCCGTCGACGCACTCCTGGGCAAGACACGCCTCGAGGTCCCGACACCCGACACCGGATCACTGCGCGAGGACCTCCTCGCCTTGCTCCGTGCGCTCGCCCGGTTCCTCAACACTCCACTCGGAGAGAACCTCGTGCGCCTCGCCTTGCGGCCAGATCAACCGAACCTCCACACGACCCGTGACGCGTTCTGGACCGACCGCTTCACGCGTGCGTCCGTCATCCTCGACCGAGCCGAAGCGCGAGGCGAACTGCGTCCTAACATCGACCGCTTCCTCACCTTGGAGACGCTGGTCGCACCGCTCTACCTACGGTTGCTGTTAACACGAGAACCCTTGAACAATGCATTCCTGGAACACGACGTCGATCACGTC
>CAZLEC010000632.1:0-2931 GCA_964558245.1 uncultured Burkholderiales bacterium
AACGCTGATCGAACAGTGGGATGGCACGAGTTGGAGCACGGTGGCCAGCCCGAGCCCCAATGGCACGCAGGGCGAACTAAACGGCGTGGCGTGTTGGAGAGCCAAAGGATGCATCGCCGTCGGCGATTGGCCCTCCGGCAAAACGACCAAGACGCTCGTCGAGCGTTGGGACGGCGCCAGCTGGCACATCGATGCGAGCCCGAATCCATCCGGAGCGGTCACGGCGTCCTTGAGTGCCGTGTCGTGCCCGAACGCGACGAGCTGTTTCGCGGTGGGCCGGCACGCCGAAGCCGGCGACTACCAGGGCGGCGCGCTCCTCGAACACTGGAACGGCACCGCGTGGAACGTTCAACCGTTACCCACCCCAAAGTGGCATCCACCGACGGAGAGCGGCGGCCTGCTCATCACGCCGTTGCTCGACGGCGTCTCGTGTGCGGGCCCCCGCAGCTGCATGGCTGTCGGCTACACAACCACGGACGCGCTCGTCGAACGCTGGAACGGCACGAAGTGGTCGTTGGTTCCCAGCCCGCACCCCCCTTCGCGGGGGACCATTGCCGGCCTGCCGGCGATCGCGACCCTGCGGGCGGTCGACTGCGCGTCCGCCAATGACTGCACGACGGTCGGCGTCACCTTCGTTCCGCTTGACTATCGGGAAGGCGTCCCGCTCGCGAACTCGATCGCCGAGCATTGGAACGGAAAGGCCTGGACGATCGTCGCCCGTCCGCCCGACGTGCCGAGGACCTTTGATGCCTTCTCTACCGGCGAGCTGACCGAACTGAGCGGCGTGTCGTGCCCGGCGGCGAACCAGTGCGCGGCCGTGGGCAACTCGGCGAGAGCCGAACGTTGGAACGGCGCCAAGTGGTCGCTCGCTCCGCTCGCCGCATCGACCTCCTACAGCTTGCTGCAAAGCGTCGCATGCCCGAGCGCGACGACGTGCTTTGCGGTCGGCTACGCGTATCCACTTCTGGAGTTTGCCGAGCACCCACTGATCGAACGATGGGACGGCACGACGTGGTCAGTCGTGGCCGGCCCGACGATCACCGGCACGAATGTCTACGCTCGGCCCAACTCGATCTCGTGTGTCACTGCGGCCGACTGCACCGCCGTGGGCTACTACCACGACCGCCCGCCGGCATCGAGCAAGCAGCCCTTCGGACTGGCGTTCATCGAGCACTGGAACGGCTCGCAATGGTCGCGCGTCCCGGGTCCCCCACCGTCGAGGTTTCAGACCGACGTTTTCCTGTCAGGAGTCGACTGCACGAGCGCGACCGATTGCAACGCCGTCGGCACCTCCACGACGTACGACAAGAAACACGGCACGGTCGAGCACCCCCTGGCGGTGCACTGGAACGGCGCGAAGTGGTCGATCGTGGCTCTGCCCGGATCGGGCCAGGCCGGCCTTGCGGGAATCTCGTGTCCCTCGCCGACGAGCTGCGTCGCGGTCGGCGGGTCGATCATCGATCGTTGGGACGGCGCGCACTGGACGGCGATCGCCGTCCCGAAGTCGGCGGTCGGAGTCGCCTACACGCTCACCGCCGTGTCGTGCCCGAGCACGACGGATTGCACTGCGGTCGGGATGCGCTACGCGGGCGCCACCGTTTCGACGCTGATCGAGCATTGGAACGGCACGAGTTGGTCGATCACACCGAGCCCGACGCCGACGAGTTCCACGTTGGACATGAACGCCGTCTCGTGCACCAGCGCGACGAGCTGCACCGCGGTTGGCGCAATCGACGAGTTCGCGCGCACCTCGCCCAACCCGACGCAGGCAGCGCCGCTCATCGAACACTGGGACGGCATCACGTGGTCGATCGCGGCCGGCGCGACCCCCGCGCTTCCGATAACCGGAACCTCGCTCTTCGGTGTGACGTGCACCGACCAAACCGGCTGCATCGCGGTCGGTGCCGGCTGGGGAGGCACCTCCTCCGTCACGAACAACACCTACACGGAATTCACCGAGAACTCGTACACGCTCGTGGAACGAGACGCCTGACGGGAACAGTGATCGCTGCGGTGTAGCTGAAGTTCCTGTCGGAGGACTGTCCGGGACTGTCCGGGACTGTCCGTCCAACGTAGCGATGGCCGCGCGAACGTTGGCTCGGTTCTCGTTCTCGCCGCTCGGCGGCGGTCTGCGGACCCGCCTCGTTAGCGTGGAGACCTATGCGGACTGATCAGCTGCGCCTGCCCATAGCGGGCGGCCTCAGCCCGGGCGACGACTTGGCCCGCTACCGGAAAGGATCAAGAGAGTGAAGAAGTACATACTCTTCGATCATGATGGTGTTCTAGTAGATACCGAATTCTGGTACTACAAAGCTGGAGAACGCGCCCTGGCGGACATTGGTGTGACTTTGGACAAGGATCAATACCTCCGCGACATGAACGAGGGATTGGGCACTTGGGCCCAAGCCAAGGCGGCAGGTATTGATGAACAGACCATCAGCAGACAGCGTGAGGTTCGTAATACTTATTATCAGGAATATCTGAGGACGGAAGCCATTGAGATTGAAGGCGTCGTTGACACTCTTGCCGAACTCTCAAAGTACGTCCGCATGGCCATCGTGACGACCGCAAAACGTGCGGATTTCGAACTTATCCATGAGAAGCGCCACGTGACACCATTCATGGATTTCGTCCTTGTTCGCGAAGACTACGAGCTCACCAAGCCGCATCCGGAACCATACCTGACCGGCTTGAGGCGCTTCGGAGCCACCCAAGAAGAGACACTGGTCGTAGAGGATTCGCCCAGAGGGCTGAACTCAGCCGTGGCGGCCGGTATCGACTGCGTCATTGTCTATAACGACTTTACAAAAGCACAGGACTTCTCACAGGCCAGCTATCGAATCGAAACTCTGATTGAATTGAAGGATCTCCTCTTCTGTACGACTTAGACCACGGCGCCGGTGGACGGGTCTGACCAGCCCTTCGATTCGT
>CAZLEC010000633.1:0-2929 GCA_964558245.1 uncultured Burkholderiales bacterium
CGTCGGATAGCACGCGACGCCGGCCGACAGTGTGAGCGCGTCGCCGATCGGGCTCGCGAGCAACGTGCCGCGTACGCGCTCGGCGGCCCAGACCGCGCCGGCTTCGGGAGTGTCCTCGAGGATCGCGCCGACCATCAGATCGCCGAGGCGGCAGGCCGCGTCACTCTCGCGCAGCGTGCGGCGCACGACGTCGCCCACGACGCCCAACGCTTGCTGACGAGTGTCGGCGTCGGCTTCGCCCATGCTGTCGATCTCGAAGATGACCACCGACACGGGACGGAGCGATCGCCGCGCGGCGGCAACGTGCTGCTGCACGAGCACCGCGAAGTACCGCTCGTCGTAGAGGCCGGTCGCGTGGTCGAAGGCTTTCTCGTTGCGATCGCGTCCGATGTCGCTCGGGCCGAGCTCGTCGACGGCGGCGCGGCGACTCGACTCTTCTTGGAGCACCGCGTTGATCGACGCGAGCTCGCGGCGCATGCTGCGGAGCTCGTCCTCGGCCTGGCCGAGCTGATCACCGTTGCGGCGCGCTTCCGCGCCGAGGGCGACACCCGCCACCGCGGCGATCACCCCGGCGGCGCCGGCCACCACGGCAAGCGCGGCCGTGCCCGTCGCCACGCCGACCGCGCCCGCGGCAAGCGCGGCCAGCCCGCCGGATACGGCGACCAAAAGGCGCGGATCTTCCATGCGTGTTCTCATCGGCGGCTGTTTGCCCGGGCCTGAGGGTTCCCACCGCGGTGGGTCCGGGCCAGCTCGCCGATGTCGACCATGATCCCGGCGAGTCGGAAGTCCTTCGGTGTGTAGACGCGTGCCACGCCCATGGCCTCCAGCTCTGCCCGGTCCGCGTCAGGGATGATGCCACCCACCACGACGGGCGCGTCGACCCCGGCCTCCTTCAGGGCCGCGAGGGTCTCGGGAACCAGGGCGAGATGGGATCCGGACAGGATCGACAGGCCCACGACGTCGACGTCCTCGTCGCGGGCGGCGGCCGCGATCTCGTCGGGAGTGAGGCGAATTCCCTGGTAGACGACCTCCATGCCGGCATCGCGGGCGGCGACCGCGATCTGCTCGGCGCCGTTGGAGTGGCCGTCGAGACCGGGCTTGCCCACGAGGAGCCGGATCGGGCGACCGCCCGACGCCTCCACGATCTCCCGGATCTGCTCCCGGATCGCCACGATGGCCTCCCCGGCGCGCATCGGGACGGCGCCGACGCCGGTGGGGCCGCGGTACTCACCCCACACCTCGCGGAGTGTGCCGGCCCACTCACCGACCGTGCCGCCGACCCGGGCGAGCTCGATCGTCGCCGGGACGAGGTTCTCGGTGGTGGCCGCGGTCGCCCGGAGCCGGTCGAGCGCGGCGGCGACCGCCGCGTTGTCGCGCTCGGCGCGCCAACGGCGCAGCGCCTCTGCGAGGTGGCCTTCCACCTCGCGGTCGATCGTCACGATGCCGCCGAGCTGCGCGCTCGCCGCGAGGGGCGACGGCTCGGTCTCGGTGAACGAGTTGACGCCGACCACCTGCAGGTCGCCCGACTCGATGCGGCGCACCCGTTCGGCGTGGCTCTGCACGAGCCGGCTCTTCATGTCGTCGATCATGGCGAACGACCCGCCGCCGTCGAGGACGCGCTGGAGCTCTACCTCTGCGGCCTCGCACAGCTCGGCAACTTTCGCGGCCACGACCTTCGATCCGTCGAAGAGGTCTTCGTACTCGAGGAGGTCCGACTCGTACGCGAGCACCTGCTGGATCCGCAACGACCACTGCTGGTCCCACGGCGTGGGCAGCCCGAGTGCTTCGTTCCAACACGGGAGCTGCACGGCACGCGCTCGCGCGCTCTTCGAGAGCGTCACGCCGAGCACCTCGAGCACGATGCGCTGCACGTTGTTCTCGGGCTGCTCCTCGGTGAGGCCGAGCGAGTTCACCTGCATGCCGTAGCGGAAGCGCCGGAGCTTCGGGTCGGTGACGCCGTACCGTTCGGCGCAGATGCGGTCCCACATCTCGGTGAACGCGCGCATCTTGCACATCTCTTCGACGAAGCGGACGCCCGCGTCGATGAAGAACGAGATGCGCCCCACCACCTCGGGGAATTCGTCGGGCGGCACCTGACCGGAATCGCGCACCGCGTCGAGCACAGCGATCGCGTTGGCGAGGCCGTACGCGAGCTCCTGCACCGGAGTCGCGCCCGCCTCTTGCAGGTGATACGGGCACACGTTGATCGGGTTCCACGCGGGCACGTGCTTCACGGTGAACGCGATCACGTCGACGGTGAGGCGCTTCGACGCTTCCGGCGGGAAGATGTAGGTGCCCCGCGAGAGGTATTCCTTCAAGATGTCGTTCTGGGTGGTTCCCGAGAGCTTCTCGTAGGCGACGCCCTGCTCGTCGGCCAACGCGAGGTACATCCCGAGCAGCCACATCGCGGTGGCGTTGATCGTCATCGACGTATTCATCTCGTCGAGCGGGATGCCCTCGAAGAGCACGCGCATCTCACCGAGGTGCGGCACGGGCACGCCGACCTTGCCGACCTCGCCGCTCGCGGGACGGTCGTCGGGGTCGTAACCGGTCTGGGTCGGGAGGTCGAACGCGACCGAGAGGCCGGTCTGGCCCTTCGCGAGGTTCGTGCGGTACAGCTCGTTGGAGGCGCGGGCCGACGAGTGACCCGAGTACGTCCGGATCAACCAGGGCCGGTCACGCTTCGGGGACACGTCTTGCTCAGCCACGCCCCATTGTCGCTCTATTTGCGGTAGTCGTAGAAACCGACGCGCGACTTCCGGCCCAGGCGCTCGGCCGACACCATCCGGCGCAGGATCGGGGCGGGGGCGTAGTTGGGATCCTTGAACTCCGCGTAGAGGGCCTCGAGGATCGCGAGGCTGGTGTCGAGGCCGACGAGATCGAGCAGCTCGAGCGGCCCCATCGGGAAGTTGCAGCCGCCCTTCATCGC
>CAZLEC010000634.1:0-2922 GCA_964558245.1 uncultured Burkholderiales bacterium
GGGTCGGGGTACGCCTTGTACGGACCGGTGGTCGTGCCCGCGCCCGCCGGCGACGACGCCACCGCGCTCTGGGAGCTCGTGCGGGCGATGCAACGGTTCCCGCACCTCTACGAGCTCCGCCACCCCAAGACCCACGACGACCTCGTGCACGTCGCGCAGAGCTTCCAGACCTACCTCACCACGCGCGACTGGAACACCGTCGAGAACCCGGCGCCCTGACTCCGGATCTGCGCCCGGGCGTAGAGGGTCAGTCGGGATCGGGCGGGGCCGAGACGGGAACCACTCGCAGCACGTCGCCGTCGACACCGCTCACCTTCGAGCCGCCGCCGTCGCGCGCGGCCGCCCGCACCGACGCCGAAGGCACCACGACCGCGCCGTCTTTGGAGACGAAGGCGATCGATTCCGTTGCGGGCGCGACCGACACCACCGCGCCTCGCGCCTTGTCGATCTTCGCGGCCTTCAGCCCCGAGCCGCCCCGCGCCTGCACCGGGAACTCGTCGACCGCGGTGCGCTTGGCGTAACCGGCCTCGGTCGCGATCACGACGATCTCCTCGTGCGCGACCGCGCAGCCCCCGATCACCCGGTCGCCGCCCTTCAGCTTGATCCCGCGCATGCTGCCGGCGCTGCGGCCGACCGGTCGGACTTCCCCCTCGGTGAACCGGATGCCCTGACCGGCCGCGGTCACGAGCAGCAGCTCGTAGTCGTCCCAACCGGGGAAAACGCTCACGACGGAGTCGCCGTCGGCGAGCTTCATCGCCACGATGCCGTCCTTGCGGCCGGACGCCTCGGCGAACTCCGCGAGCGGGGTGCGCTTCACCCCGCCGAGCGCGGTCACGAACACCAGATTCGGGTGCTCCTCGTGGAGCCGGGCATCGAGCGTCGCGATCAGGCGCTCGCCGTCGCCGAACTGGAAGAGGTTCTGGGCCGCCGTGAGCCGGTCCTTGGGCAGCTCGTGCACCGTCGCCCGGTACGCGCGGCCGCGGTTCGTGAAGAACATCACGCCCGCCAGCGCCGAGGTGTCGATCCGCTGCGCGATCGCGTCTCGCTCGCCCGCGTTCACAGCGCGGCCGCGGCCCTTCTCGGCGACGGCGCGCACGTAGCCGCGGGCGGTCACCGTGACCGTGTACGGCTCGTCCTCCACGAGGGCGACGACGTCGATGGTGCCGGCATCGTCGGAGACGATCTCGGCTCGGCGCGGCGCCTTGTGCGCGTCGCGGATCGCAATGAGCTCCTCGCGGATGACGCCCATGAGCACGTCGCGCTTGGCCAAGATGCGCTTCAGCTCCCTGATCGTCGCGTCCAGCTCCTTGCGCTCCTTGTCGAGCTCCTCGCGTCCGAGCCGGGTGAGGCGGCCGAGCGTCATGTCGAGAATGTGGTTGGCCTGGATCTCGGAGAACTCGAAGCCCTTCCCCATCAGCGCGTCTCGCGCCGCCGAGCGATCCTTGGCCGCGCGGATCGCCTTCACAACGGCGTCGATCATGTCGAGCGCCTTGAGCAGACCGACGACGATGTGCAGGCGCTCCTGCGCGCGATCGAGCCGGTACTGCGAGCGCCGGGTCACCACGACCACCTGGTGGTCGAGCCAGAGCTGGAGGCACTCCTGCAAATTGAGCGTGCGCGGCACGCCGTCGACGAGCGCGACGACATTCACCGGGAACGTGCTCTGCGCGGCCGTGTGCTTGAACAGGTTGTTGAGCACGATCTGGGGGTTGGCGTCGGCCCGCAGCTCGATCACGAGTCGGGTCTTGCCCTGCCCCGACTCGTTGCGGATGTCGCGGACCCCGTCGATCTTGCCCGACTCCACGAGATCGGCGAGCTTGCCGGCAATCGCGTCGACACTCGTCTGGAACGGCACTTCGGTGAGCACGATGGCCTGGCTGCCGCGGCGGCCGGCTTCGATCTCGTGCCGGGCCCGCACGCGGATCGTGCCCCGACCGGTGCGGAACGCGTCCTTGATGCCGTCGTCGCCCATGATCAGGCCGCCGGTCGGGAAGTCGGGCCCCTTCACGATCCGCATCAACTCGGTCAACGAGGTGTCGGGCTTGTCGACCAGCTTCAGCGCCGCGTTGCAGACCTCGGCGAGGTTGTGCGGCGGGATGTTGGTGGCCAGGCCGACCGCGATGCCCTGCGATCCGTTCACCAGCAGGTTCGGGAACCGCGCGGGCAGGACCACCGGCTCCTGGCGCGACGAGTCGTAGTTGGGCTCGAAGTCGACGGTGCCCTCGTCGATACCGTCGAGCAGCTCCATCGCGAGTTGCGAGAGGCGGCACTCCGTGTACCGGCTGGCGGCGGGGGGATCGGCCGGCGAGCCGAAGTTGCCGTGCTTGTCGACGAGCGGCGCGGTCAGCGAGAAGGGCTGGCCCATCCGCACGAGGGCGTCGTAGATCGCGGAGTCGCCGTGCGGGTGATAGTTGGCCATGACGTCGCCGACCACCCGCGCGCACTTCACGAACGGGCGGTCGGGCCGCAGGTTCGCGTCGTGCATCGCCCAGAGGATGCGGCGCTGCGAAGGCTTGAGGCCGTCGCGCACGTCGGGCAGCGCGCGCGAGACGATCACGCTCATCGAGTACTCGAGGAACGCGGACTCGACCTCCTCCACGAGCGTGCGCGTGGGGATCGCGGCGTCGCCGGGAGCCGGCTGGCCTTGAAGTGTCAATTGATTCGCAGGGCCCTTCCGGCGAGCCATCAGATCTCTCCTCTTTGGGTCACACGTCGAGGAAACGCGCGTCTTTGGCGTTGTGTTGGATCCACGAGCGGCGCGCCTCGACGTCGTCGCCCATGAGGGTGGCGAGGCGTTCGTCGGCGGTGGCCGCGAGCTCGACGTCGAGCTGCACGAGATGGCGCGTGGCGGGATCCATACACGTCTGGCGCAGCTCGTGCGGGTCCATCTCGCCGAGCCCCTTGAACCGCGCGAACTGGAGT
>CAZLEC010000635.1:0-2919 GCA_964558245.1 uncultured Burkholderiales bacterium
GAACAGCACGGCCCGGCCGCTGGTGTCGATCGCGTACACGACGGCGTGCTCGGGATCGGCGCCCTCGTGGAGCGCCTCGCGATATCGGGTGCTGATGAACAGCGCGTAGTCGATCCCGACGCCGATGCCGATCATCGCCGTGACCTGGGGTGCGAACGACGGTATGTCGAGCACGCGCGCGAGCAGCGTGACGGTCGCGAGGCCGATGCCGATCCCGAAGAGGGCAGTCATGATCGGCAGGCCCATCGCGAGCAGCGACCCGAACGCGATCAGGAGGATGAACACCGCGGCGAGGATGCCGATCGCCTCGCTCGCGGGCTGGGTCTGGTCGGTGAACATGCCGCCACCCAGCTCGATCTGAACGTCGGGCGTGTTGGCCTTGCTCACGATCGAGCGCAGGTGCGTGGCGAGGTTGACCGGCACGTCGTTCGACTGCACGTCGAACAGGATCTCGGCGTAGGCGATCTTGCCGCCGCTCGACACGAAGCGCGCGTTCGCCGGGTCGAACGGTGAGCTCACCGAGACCACGTGCGGCTCGCGGCGGAAGTCGGTGATGATCGGGTCGATCACACGTTGCACCTCGGGCGACGTCACCGATCCGCCGCCGTGCACCTTGAACACCAGATCGCCGGTGTCGCCCTTGCGCGCGAAGTCGCGACCGAGCACGTCGAACGTGCGCTGCGACTCGCTCCCCGGCAGCGAGAACGTCTTGAGCAGCGTGCCGCCCGCCGTTTGTGCGAGGACGTTCACGCCCACGAGGACGATCACCCAGGCGATCAGCACCCGCCAGCGGTGGGTGTAACAGGAGCGCGCGACGCGTCGGAGCATGGGCCAGAGGCTACGAGCCGGCGGCGGCGTCCTGTTGCTGCTTCGCGACCTCGGCGTGGACGGCTTCCATGTCGAGCGCGCGGACCTGCTCGATCAGGTTCTCGAGGGCCGGTGCGGGAAGCGCGCCGGGCTGCGAGAACACGAGCACCTGCTCGCGGAAGATCATGAGCGTCGGGATCGACATCACGTTGAAGGCGCGGCCCAACTCGGGCTGCGCTTCGGTGTCGACCTTGCCGAACACGATGTCGGGGTTGGCGGACGCCGCCTGCTCGAAGACCGGCCCGAACTGGCGGCACGGACCACACCACTCGGCCCAGAAGTCGAGCAGCACGATGTCGTTCTCGGTCACCGTTGCGTCGAGCGAGTCGGCCGTGATCTCGACGGTCGCCATTTGGTCTCCTTGGCAGGGTTGCGGAACCCCGTACAACGGTGCACCGCTCTTACTGATTCCCTGTTCGCCCTCGGCTTACTCCCCGCCCGCAGCCTGCGTCTCCGTCCATGCGGCTTCGACCTCCGGCCCTCCACCGCCCGTGAACCGTCGCGCGACTATCCGGGCCTCCGGATCTGCGCCTGGTCGGCCGGGTCCGCGCGCAGGATCGAGCGCACCGGCCGGTCGAGGCGCACGTAGTACCAGCCCCAGCGCAGCATCACCCGCACCCGGTTCTCGAAGCCGATCAGGTAATAGAGGTGCACGACCAGCCAAGCCACCCAGCCGAGGAGGCCGGTGAGCTGGATCGGGCCGATCTGCGCCACGGCCGCGCGCCGGCCGATCGTCGCCATCGTGCCCTTGTCGCGGTAGCGGAAACCCTTGCGCGTCGCGCCGCGCGCGATCTCGTGCGCGACGTATCGGCCGGCTTGCATCGCGGGCGGCGAGAGCATCGGGAGCGCGCGTCCACTGCGATCGGGCGCGGCGGCGACGTCGCCGATGGCGTACACGCGCTCGGCGCCGAGGACCCGGAGATGATTGTCGACCGCGAAACGCTGCTGCTCGGTTTCCTTCACGCCGGGATGCACGGAGATGTGCGACGGCCGCACGCCCGCGGTCCACACGATCGACGCCGTCGGGAGCTCCGTGCCGTCGCGGAGCACCACGCCCCGATCGTCGGCCGAGGCGACGAGCGTCTCGGTGCGCACGTCGACGCCCCGCTGCTCGAGCTCGCGGCGCGCGTACTTCGACAACCGGGGCTTGAACGTCGGGAGCACGCGGTCGCCGCCTTCGAGCAGCACGATCCGCACGTCCGACGGCGGGAACTCGGGGTACTCGAACGGCAGCACCAGCCGCACCAGCTCGGCCAGCGCGCCCGCGAACTCCACGCCGGTGGGTCCGCCGCCGACGATGCAGAACGTGAGGAGCCGGCGGCGCTGGTCCGCATCGGTCGCGATGGCTGCTCGTTCGAGGCAGTCGAGCACGTGGTTGCGCAAGTGCAGCGCCTCGCCGAGATCCTTGAGCCCGAGCGCCTGCGACTCGACCGCGTCGTTGCCGTAGTAGTTGGTGACGCTGCCGGTCGCGAGCACGAGCGCGTCGTAGTCGAGCGCCGTCCCATCGGCGAGGTGAACCACTTGACCGGCGAAGTCGACGTCGACCACGTCGCCTTGCCGGTAGCGCACATTCGGCGCGCCCCGCAGCACCTTGCGGATCGGCGCGGTGATCTCCGACGGGTTCAACAGGCAGCTCGCGACCTGGTAGAGCAGCGGCGTGAACAGGTGATAGTTCTGCCGGTCGACCAACGTCACGTCGACCGGCTGGCCCCGCAGGGCCTTGGCGCAGGGCAAGCCGCCGAACCCGGAACCGACGATCACCACTCGCGGATGGGGACGCACGACGGGGACTGTAGAATGACTTCCTCCTCACCGGCCCAACCAGGCACGCACCGGCCGGCGGAGGAGAAGTTTGACAAGGGGGTGCGTGGCTTCGATCTCGAGGATCGAGGTGGGAGAAGCGAGCCGACGTCGCCGGATCGTCGCGAAAGAGCCGGCACAAACCAATAAACGCCAATGACAACATGGCACTAGCTGCGTAAGTAATTACGTAGCTCGCCCGCGCCGAGCATGCCACTCGCTCGGACGGTGCGTCATCGAGAGTGGCTCACT
>CAZLEC010000636.1:0-2909 GCA_964558245.1 uncultured Burkholderiales bacterium
GGCCGCGAGCAGCTTCTTGGCGAGCGGTACGTGACTCGACGGAGGGGTGCTGATGATCGCGGCGTCGGGCTGCACGACGCGCAACGCCTCGTCGAGGTCGGTGAACATCGCCAGCTGGGGCCCGGCGAGGGCGGTGAGGCGCAGCATCGCGGCCTTGTTCAGGTCGACGATGCCGGCGAGCACCATGCGTTGGTGATGCGCGGCGGTGAGCGCGTGCACGAGACCGATGCGACCCGACCCGATCAGGATGAGCTTGCGCGGCTCGACCTCGGTCGCGGGCCGGAGCGGTCCGCTCACCTCGCGCACGATCCGGTCCATCAGGGCGACGTCGGACGCAGTGTCCATCGGCTCGAAGGCCGCGATGCCGTCGACGTTCGCCTCGCTGATCGGCAACGGCAAGTGCAGCTGCGACGCGACGCGCACCGCGGTCCGCGCGACGCCGATCGACACGTTCACGGGTCGGGGGGTGACACCGTGGTGCTTCGTCGCCTCGTCGCGCACGAACGCACCGAGCGGCCGCGCGACGGGATCGCCGAGCGACACCGATCGGGGCGGGTCACTCATGACCGCGAGCGCGATCAGCGCGTCACACAGCGCGTCGACCTCGATCGGCTGCACACGGGCCGCGTCGCCGCCGATCACCGGGAACACGCGAAGCTTCGCCGCGGTGCGGGCGGTGCGGGCGATCAACCCGTACTCGGCATCGCCGTACACCATCCCCGGCCGGACGATCACGAAGCCGGGCTCTGCTTCGAAGGCCTGCTCGACGGCGTGCTTCGACCGGCCGTAGGCCGACTCGACGCCCTCGTGCGCCGACTGCGACGACACGAACACGAATCGGGCGATGCCGCACTGCCGCGCGGCCTCGATCAACCGCTGCGTCCCGAGCCGGTTCACGGAGTCGGTCACCTCGTCGGACGCCGACTGGGGCGCGATCGCGAGGTGCACGATCGCGTCGACACCCTGCAGCGTCTCGGGATCGGGCCGCTCGGGCAGCTCGAGGAAGTGCCGGTCGTCGAGGGGCACGTACGGCGGGCCCGCCCACGGCCGGCGGCTGAACGCGGTCACCTCGTGACCCCGTTCGAGCGCGCGCGTCGCGAGGTGCCGGCCGATGAAGCCCGTGACACCGGTCATCGCGATTCTCATTGCCGATGTCCCCTCATGCCCGATCACCTTCCCAACGACTGAGCGGCACCACACGCCGGCCGGTCGGGCGGTAGCGCTGGAGCCATACCGCGGCCACGACCCGCACGAGGTACCACGCCGACGAGATCGGCGAGGCCGAAGACACGCCGTCACCCCGCACGCGCATTTGCACGGGCACCTCAACGACGCGATACCCGGCCCGGCCCGCGCGTGCCAACGATTCGATCGTGTCGCCGAGGTACTCCGCCGGGTAGATCGAGGCGAACGGGCCCAACACGTTGGGACCGATCGCCCGGAAGCCCGACGTCGCGTCGGTGATGCGCACACCCGTGCGCTTCGAGGCCATGCTTGCCAACCGGCCCATCACTGCCTGGCGCACGCGCCCGACCGAGTAGTGACGATCACCCGAAGCGAACCGCGATCCGATCACGAGATCGGCCGGACCCTGCTCGAGCGCGTCGAGCAGGACCGCGATCTGGGCCGGGTCGTGTTGACCGTCGGCGTCGCACTGCACCACCACCGAGTAGCCGTGGGTAACGGCGTAGCGGAAGCCGCAACGCAGCGCGCCGCCTACGCCGAGGTTCACGGGCAGGCGCAACACCTTGGCCCCGGCGCGGTGCGCGACCTCGGCGGTGCGGTCGACGGAACCGTCGTCGACCACGAGCGCCGGGTACCCGGCCGCGTGCACCTCTTCGACCACCCGCCGGACCGACGCCTCTTAGTTGAGCGCGGGGATGATCACCAGCACCGCGCCGGCGCCGACGCTGCTCGCCTGCCCGTTGTGCTCGCTCATCCGCCCGTGCCCTCTTCAAACCGATCGATGAGTAGGTCCGCTTCGATCGCGAGTGGGGGCAGCACCGCGAGGCGGTCGCGATTGTAGAGACCGGAACCGATCGCTGAACAGTGCCGGAGGACAAAAGAAAGGAGGGCAGCGGCGGTGCCGCTGCCCTCCTCGGGATTGAGTGCCTTCAGCAGGCGCCCGATCTTGTACTAGTGCGCTTGCACCTGGCAGACGGCGTACGACGTCTCGGTGACCGAGCCCGGTGCGGCGAACGTACCGGTGAGGGTCACGATGCCACGGGCACGCCACGTGTTGGCGCCGACGGCGTAGTCGTTGAGCAGACCGCCACGAGCGGAGCCCGTGTGGGTCGTCTGTCCGCCACCGCCGACGAGGACGGTGCCTGCCGGGCAGCTGGCGTCAACCGGGGCCGTCAGCGTGCCGAGGACGGCGCCGCTCACGGTGATCGATGCACCCACGACGGTCTCGTAGCCGAGGATCGCGCCAGCCGGACCCTGGGGGCCGGTGCCACCGGTCGGACCTGCGACACCCTGGATGCCCTCGTCACCCTGGACACCCTGCGGGCCCTGGAAGCCTTGGGTACCCGGTCCACCGGTGCCGCCGGTCGGACCAACCACGCCGGTCGCTCCCGCAGGGGAGTTACCGATCGGGCCGGTGCCACCCTGGCCGCCCGTTCCGCCTTGCGGCGAGGGACCCTGGGCGCCGGTCGGGCCCTGAAGGCCGACACCGCCGGTGCCGCCTTGCGGACCCTGGGCGCCAGTGGGGCCGACGTTTCCGTCGAACACGTAGTTGGTGCCGAACACGTGCGTGCACTCCAGGTCAGAGAAGTCGACCCCGAGCACCACTGTCGACGTCGAGTCGACGCACAGCGCGTAGGCAGCCTGATTCGAAGTCACCGCCGACGCCGCCGATGCCATGAACAAGGGAGCGGCAGCGCCAGCACACAATGCCGCCACGCTTCCCA
>CAZLEC010000637.1:0-2904 GCA_964558245.1 uncultured Burkholderiales bacterium
AGATGGGCGCGTTGATCGTCGTCGGCGATCATCCCGCGGTGCTCAACATCTGCTCGGGCGGGTTCCTGCTCGATGCGGAGTTCACGCCGCAACGGCTCTCGGAGTTGGCGAAGATGGACGGCGCGATCATCCTCGCCTCCGACGGGACCCGCGTGGCGCGGGCCAACGTCCATCTCGTTCCCGACCCCGACATCCCGACCTCCGAGACCGGCACCCGCCACCGGACCGCCGAGCGGGTCGCCCGCCAGATCGAGGTGCCGGTGTTCACGGTCTCCGAGGAGATGGGCGTGGTGTCGGTCCACTACCGGGGCCACAAGCGCACACTGGTTGCCATCCCGCGGGTGCTCGCGCGCGCCGATCAGGCGCTCCAGATCCTCGGCCGCTACAAAGCGCGCCTCGACGGCGTCACCGGCGCGTTGTCGGCGCTCGAGGTGGAAGACCTCGTGACCCTCCGCGACGTCGCGACCGTGCTCCAGCGCGCCGAGATGGTGAGGCGGATCGCCGACGAGATCGAGGGCTACGTCGTGGAGCTCGGCGACGACGGCCGCCTGGTGGAGCTCCAGCTCGAAGAGCTGACTGGCGGCGTCGACGACGACCGGCGGCTCGTCGGACGCGACTACTTCGTCGAGTCGGCAAGCCGGACCCTCGAGCACGTCATCACCCAACTCGGCGACCTCTCCGACGAAGACCTGCTCGATCTGCGCGTCGTCGCCTCGCTGCTCGGCCTGCCGTCCGAGATGGATCTCGACTCGTCGGTGCAGCCGCGGGGTTACCGGCTCCTCAATCGGATCCCGCGCCTGCCCGAGGCGATCTCCGACCACGTGATCGAGCGATTCGGCCGCCTGCCCAAGATCATGCGCGCCAGCATCTCGGATCTCGTCGGCGTCGAGGGAGTGGGCGAGGCTCGGGCCCGCGCGATCAAGGACGGCCTGGCCCGGGTCGCCGAGAGCTCGATCCTCGACCGTTACTCGTGAACCGAGTCGCTCGAGCGGAAGGATAGATTCCCGCATCCATGGGTCATTTGCGCGAAGGACGTGAGCTCGACGTAAGTGTCGAGCCGGTGACGTTGGCACTCGACGCGGTCGACGTTCCCGCAGTGCATGCGCGGCCCGACGGCATGCCTCGCGCCGGTGTGGTGCTGCATCCCGACATCGGCGGTATGCGGCCGCTCTTCGAGGACATGGCCCGCCGGCTCGCCACGCACGGCCTGGCCGTGTGTGCGGTGGAGCCGTTCGCGGGCGTTCCCGCCGACGAGCGCGGCACGACCACCGAAGAGCGATTCTCGGTCGTCAAGGGTCTGCGCGACGACCAGCAACTCGAGATGCTCTCGAGCGCGGCGGATCTCCTCGTGGTGGAAGACGGCGTGGCACGCGTCGGCGTGCTCGGCTTCTGCATGGGCGGCCTCTACACGTTGAAGGCAGCCGCGAGCGATCGTTTCGACGCCGCCGTCTCCTTCTACGGCATGCTGCGCACGCCCGACGTCTTCAAGGGTCCGGGGCACACGATCGAGCCGCTCGAAGTCGCCGATCACATGTGCTCGACACTCGCGATCTTCGGGTCGGTCGACCCGTGGACGCCGGCCGCCGACATCGACGCGTTGCGCGCGGCGTGGGGCGGCCGCACCGATTGCGAGATCGTGGTGGTCGACGACGCCGACCACGGCTTCGCACACGATCCCGAGCGCCCCGCGCACCGCTCGGCCGACGCGGCCGAGTGCTGGGACCGCACGATCAACTGGTTCTTGCCGCCCCAGACCTGATTCGATGCGGCTGCGACCTCCGGCCCTCGATCGACCGTGAGGCTTCGGTCGACGATCCGGGGCCTCCGGATCTGCGCCTGGCTAGGAGTTCGCCCGGGCTTCGAGCTCGGCTCGGTCGAGGATGTGGTACTGGCTGCGCCCGGAGATCTCGAGCCAGCCGAGCTTGACGAACATCGCGATCGCCTTGTTCACGCGCTCTCGCGACGCGCCCACCATGCCGGCGAGCTCCTCTTGCGTCAGCGGCATGCGGAAGTAGTCGTCGCCTTCGGCGAGCGCGAGCAGTCGCTTGGCGGTTCGCCCGGTCACGTCGAGGAACATGGCGTCGGCCAACGCTTCGTCGGTCGCGCGCAGGCGCCGAGCGAGGATGCGAACCACCGCCCAGAGCACGTCGGGTCGGTGCGCGAGCACCTCGCGCACGTCTTCGAACCCGACCGCGATCAGGTGAACCGTCGTCAACGCGCGTGCGTGCGCCGAACGCTTCCCGCCGTCGAACATCGACATCTCGCCGAACAGCGCGCCCGGTCCCAGCACGGAGATGACCGACTCCCGACCGTCGGCGGCCTTCGCCGCGATCGCGACCCGACCGGAAAAGACGACGTACAGGCTGGTGGCCGGGTCGCCCTTCTCGAAGATGACGTCGCCGCGGTGCAATCGCGCGAGCTCGGTCCGGTCCCTCAGCTGACCGAGGAGTTCGGGCGGCAGTGTCCCGAAGAGGTCGGTCTTGTCGAGCACCTGCTGGCGTGCCGCCATCTCGTCCCGTCCCAGTTCGCTCCGGAGGCTATACGAGCGTTTTCTCGTGGCCTCCCCCGTGACAATTGTCACCTTCTCTTCGGCAGGATCCGCTCCCGGCCTGAGGTGACTGGCCGATCAGACTTTGTTCACCGAGTGCGGTCGGCAAGAGCCGGTTGAGTCCGCCGTTCACGGACCCGACTGTTCTCGGGGCCGGAGACGTCGACGAGGGAGCCGATGTTCGTCGAGGGAGTACGCCTGTTCGTCGTGGTGCTGGGCACCGCGGTCGGCTTCTGGGCCGCCCGTGCGCTCGGAGCACCGACCGACGGGCTCGGCGACGTACCCGAGGAGGCAGCCGAGGACGCCGCCGGAGGATTCTTCGGGCGCCTCCTCGACCGGGCCCTCGGTGCGGTGGA
>CAZLEC010000638.1:0-2900 GCA_964558245.1 uncultured Burkholderiales bacterium
CCGACGATGCGACCGTCGGGATGCTCCGCGCGCTCAGCCGCGTTGCACTCCGCGGCCGGATCCTCGTGATCGGCGCGTATCGCGAGACCGACGTGGATCGGCGCCATCCCTTCGCGCAAGCGTTGGCGATCCTGCAACGCGAGGTCGAGCCCACGCGCATTGCCCTGTCGGGACTCGAGACTTCCGACGTGCAGTCGATGCTCGAGCGCATCGCCGAGCACGCGGTGCCGGAGGAGCTCGCGGTGATGCTTGCAACGGAGACCGACGGTAACCCGTTCTTCTTGCGCGAGACGCTGCTGCATCTCGTCGAAGAAGGTCAGTTGCGCTTCGAGGACGGCGCTTGGGCGGTCGCGGGCTCCATCACCGACCTCGGCCTCCCGGCGGGCATCCGCGACGTCATCGGACGCCGGCTCTCGCGCCTTTCCGATGCGACGAACCGGCTGCTGTCGGCAGGAGCACTGTTCGAGGTCGCATTCCCGCTCACGGTCGCGGCCGACGTCGCCGGCGTCGAAGAGGACGAGGCGCTCGACGCGATCGACGCCGCACTCGAAGCGCGCATCGTGCGGGCCACCGACACCTTCGACGAGTACGCGTTTACGCACGCGTTGTTCCGACACGCCCTCGTTGAGGAGCTCAACCCAAGTCGGCAGGTCCGCACGCATCGCGCGATCGCGACCGCGCTCGAGAAGCAACTGCGCGGGCTTCCCACTCCCGCGCAAGCCGCGGCGCTCGCTCGTCACTACCACCGGAGCGCCGCGCTCCCAAACGCGGAACAGGGCGTTCCGTTCGCGCTCATCGCGGCCGACGACGCGGCGCGGCACTACGCCCGGCGCGAGGAGTTCGAGGCGCTCTGGGTCGCGCTCGAGCTTTTGTCCGAAGGCGACGAGCGCGAGCTCGCGCTCGTCCAGCGGCGCGCGCAGACCGCCGTGTACGCGAGCGTCGGGCCCGAGAAGGTACTGCGGGCCGCGACCGAGGCCGGCCAGCTGACGCGGTTGCTCCAAGGCGAGGACGCGGCGTGCGACTTCGTGCAGAATCTCGCGGCCGAGGCGGCGGTGCTCGACGATCTTCGCCTTGCCTGGGACATCGCCGGCGTCGCGCGCCAGTGGCTTCGCTTGGACCGGCGTGACGAGACGTACCTCGTGCTCCGCAGCTTCGAGCTCAGCCAGGCGGAGTTCGACGATCCCGACCACCCGGGGATCCCGCTCGAGACTCCCGAGCGGCGCGACCTGATCGAGCTGACGCGCACGCTTCCCCGCACATCCGGCGCGACACTATTCAATCCCTTCGTCGGGTCGCGCGCGGAGGCGCGACGTGCGCTCGAGGTGGTGGCATCCGACGACGGTGGGTGGGTCGTGCTGGGCCCGCTTTGGGTACTCGGTGCGCACCGCGAGATGCGGGACATCCTCAGTGGCCGGATCGACGACCTGCTCGCGCGGGGCGTCATCGCAGCCGCCGTCTTCGATCTCGCGGTACTCGCCCGGCTCCACACTGTGCTCGGGGAGTACGACGACGCGCAGGCGCGACTCGACGAGGGCTTCGCGCTCGTGCCCCGCATCTCCGAGACGTCGAACCCCGCGTTGCAGTTGTTCGCGGCCTTCGTCCTGGAGCGGACCGTGCGCGGCGAGTTGGTTGCGTCCGCGGACCTCGCCGGCTTCGCGCCGTTCGGCGATTCGCCCGACGTGCGTTGGGCGTGGATCGCGGTTACGGCCTTTCGCGGCCAACTACTCGCCCAGGAGGGAAATGCCGGTGCGGCGATCGACGTGCTGCACGAAGTTCTGCCTGTGATCGAACGGGCCGGCGGCTGGGCGCAGAACTACCCGGGCCTCGTGTACAGCGCCGCACAGATTCTCTGGCACCTCCAACGCACCGACGAACTCGAGACCCTCGAGCGCAACCTGCGCACCAAGGTCGTAGAGCCCGACGTCCGGTATCCCGAGGCGCCCGGCCGCGTCGCGCTCGCGCAGCTATGCGCGCTCGCCGGTCGCACCGACGAGGCGCGCGACTGGTTTGACGAAGCGCGGCGCGTCCACGAGGAGGAAGGAAACGATCCGCTGCTCATCGCGGCCGACTTCGAGGAAGCGCTCATGAACCACCGACTGGGGACCCCAGACAGCTACGCCCGCGCCCGGGTCTTGCTCGAGCGCGCCCGAGCCCGCGCGACCCATCCTGCGCTCTCGGCATGGGTCGCGCGTATCGACGATTTGTCCACGCGCCTCGCGTAAGCCCAACGTCCGGCCGCCGACGCCGGCGTAGGTACAAGTGCCCAGCCCCGAAGGGCACCAGGCCGACACCATTGCCAATATTCCACCGGGCAGAGGGGACCGCATCCCCGAAGGGCCGATCTGCCGCGACTCGTAAGCCACGGAGCCGGTCGTGCTTGTCAGACCGACGTTTGAGTTCCGGTGAGCCGGGAGCGTTCGGGTTCGATGCCGAATGTTCGGCAGTAGTCGCTAGTCGTGGGATCCGACAGGACGTCGTCGTGGGTGTATCCCATGGTGGCGAGTTCCGACGGCGGAGCCGCGCGTCCGCCGGTGCGTTGTGCATCCAAGAACGTGTCGATCCGGCGCGCCAGGTTCTGGTCGACTGGAAGGCCAAGTGTCGAGAGCACGCGCGGCGCGGTTCCCCTCGGATCTTTGACGAGGGCCGGATATGCCACGTGCGTAACGCGCTCGGGAGCCGAGTCACTGAAAGCCGAGAGCGCGGCGAGCTTGGGTCCGATCCATGACAGCACAATCCGGTCGCGAGTGCCGTCGTTCGTGAGTGGATTGTCGATGCAGAACGGGTCGATGATCGACTCGCCCATGACGGCCATGGAGACCAGGCACCGGAACGGATCGCGGTCGGTGATCACGAAGTCCGCTTCTGGGAAGACGTTGGCGAAGGCGCCGACCTGTCCGCCA
>CAZLEC010000639.1:0-2891 GCA_964558245.1 uncultured Burkholderiales bacterium
CCCGACTGTCGAATCGCTCTACGAACGCGCGCACGCCGAGATGCCCACGATGTCGCTCAAGACCGTGTACCAGACCGTGCACGACCTCGAGGGCCTCGGCGAGGTCGACGTGCTCGATCTCGGCACCGGGTCGGTACGCGTCGATCCCAACGTGGAGCACGCGCACCATCACCTCGTGTGCACGAGCTGCGGCCGGGTGCGCGATCTGCCGGTGGAGTTCGAGGGCCTGAAGGTGCCCGGTCGCTTCCGCCGCGACTTCACCGTCGACGCGGTGCAGGTGATCTTCCGCGGCCGCTGCGACGACTGCTCGTAGCCAACTGTTCCCACACATCCGATCAGCCCCCAAAAGGAGCAAGAAACCCCATGCCCAAGCTCAACGGAACCCAGACCCACGACAACCTGAAGGCCGCGTTCGCGGGGGAGAGCCAGGCCAACCGCCGCTACCTCTACTTCGCGCAGAAGGCCGACGTCGAGGGCTACCCCGACGTGGCGGGTCTCTTCCGCTCGGTCGCCGAAGGTGAGACCGGCCACGCGTTCGGCCACTTCGACTTCCTGGCCGAGGTCGGCGACCCCGCCACGGGTGTCGCGGTCGGCGCCACGGCCGACAACCTGAAGTCGGCGGTGGCCGGCGAGACGTACGAGTACACCGAGATGTACCCGGGCTTCGCGAAGACCGCGCGCGACGAGGGC
This sequence comes from uncultured Burkholderiales bacterium, assembly GCA_964558245.1. Lineage (GTDB taxonomy): Bacteria > Actinomycetota > Acidimicrobiia > IMCC26256 > PALSA-610 > JBBQER01. The sequence goes on from CAZLEC010000639.1 coordinate 691, forward strand.
TTCGAAGAGGTTGCCGAGTGGCTCGAGACGCTCGCCCGCGCCGAGAAGAGCCACGCGGGCCGCTTCCAGGGTGCGCTCGACGCGTTGAACTGAGCGAGCCGTCCACCGTCCCGTCTCACCTCGGTTCGCGCCGCGCAACGCACCACGCGCGACGCGAACCGGGCGTGACGACGGTCCCCCCGAAACGGGTGTGACATGCGCAAGCTGACTCTCGCAGACATCGTCGACATGCGCGCCTACGAGCGCGAGCGCGACGACTTTCGCCGGCACATCATCGACTTGAAGCGCATCCGTCGGGTCGCGATCGGGCCGATCATGACGATCGTGTTCGAGAACACCGAGACGATGCGCTGGCAGGTGCAGGAGATGGCGCGCGTCGAGCGGATGCTGCGCGACGAGCAGATCCAGCACGAGGTCGACACTTACAACGAGATCATCCCCGACGCGGGCCAGCTCTCCGGCACGTTGTTGCTCGAGCTCACCTCCGAGGCGCAACTGCGTGAGTGGCTGCCGCGGCTGGTCGGGATCGAGCTCGAGATCGGGTTGGCGTTTCCCGACGGGAGCGTCGTGCTCGGCAAACCCTCCGACGCCGACGAGCAGCGACTCACCCGGCCCGACACGACTGCGGCCGTGCACTTCCTGCGCTTCGAGCTCTCCCCGACCCAGGTCGCGGAGTTCGAGACCGGTCCGGTGAAGCTGGTGTCGCTCCATCACGAGTACCCGCAGGAAGTCGTGCTCGAGCCCGCGACGCGACTGTCGCTCGCCGCGGACCTCCGCGATGTCACGTAGACGCGTAGTCTCGCCGCCGTGCGCATCCCGATCCGCCGGCTCGATCCGGGGCTCCCGCTCCCGGCCGCGCAACACGCCGGCGACGCCGGCATCGACCTGTTCGCGGCGAGCGACACGACGCTCGACGCGCGCGGCGGTCGGGCGCTCGTGCCGACGGGCATCGCGATCGCGATCCCGGCCGGCTTCGCCGGGTTTGTGCAACCGCGATCGGGTCTGGCGTTGCGTCACGGTGTGACGGTCGTGAACTCGCCCGGTCTGGTCGACGCCGGCTACCGCGACGAGATCCGCGTGCTGTTGATCAACCTCGATCCGGTCGAGCCGTTCAAGATCAGTCGTGGTGATCGCATCGCGCAGCTCGTGATCCAACGTTTCGAGACCGTCGAGTGGGCCGAGGTCGCCGACCTCGACGAGACCGAACGCGGCCTCGGGGGCTGGGGCTCGACCGGCTGACGAGCGGATAGGGTCCCGATCCGTGCATCGCCCCTTCCGATTCGGTGTCATCACGCCCAAGTGCGAGTCGGGCCGCGCGCTCACGGAGCAGGCCCGCAAGGCCGAGGCGCTCGGTTACTCGTCGCTGTTCGTGCCCGACCACTTCGTCGATCACGATCTCGCGCCCACGGTCGCGCTCGCGCACGTCGCGGCAGTCACCGACACGTTGCGCGTCGGCCCGCTGGTGCTCGGCAACGACTACAAGCATCCGGTGGTGCTCGCGCGCGAGATGGCCACCCTCGACCTGCTCTCGGGGGGCCGGCTCGAGCTCGGCATCGGCGCGGGCTGGATGACGGTCGACTACGAGAAGGCGGGGATGCCGCTCGACAGCCCCGGCGTGCGGATCGCCCGGCTGGCGGAGTCGATCACGATCCTGAAGGGACTGTTCGCGCCCGGCCCGTTCACCTTTCACGGCGAGCACTATCAAGTGACCGACCTCGACGGGATGCCCAAGCCGCCGCAGGGCGCGAATCTGCCGTTCCTCGTGGGTGGCGGCGGGAAGAAGATCCTCGGCCTCGCCGCACGCGAGGCCGAGATCGTCGGCATCAACGCGAACCTCAAGACCGGTGAGGGCGAGTCGCGCGAGACCGCGCAGTCGCTGCTGCCGGCGGCCACCGACCAGAAGCTGGCGTGGCTGCGCGAGGCCGCGGGCGACAGGTTCGACGCGCTCGAGATCCAGACGTTGCTCGGCTTCGTGCACGTCACCGACGACCCGTCGGGGATCGCGAAGGCGATGGCCGGCACGTTCGGCGTGTCGGAAGCCGACGCAGTGCTCGCACCCGCGACGCTCGTCGGCTCGGTCGAGGGAATCATCGAGCTGCTCGAACAACGACGCGAGCGGTGGCAGATGTCGTACATCGTGGTGCCTGTCGAGTCCACGGAGATGCTGGTCCATCTCGCACCCTTGCCGCTGTTATCGCGGG
>CAZLEC010000640.1:0-2882 GCA_964558245.1 uncultured Burkholderiales bacterium
GGATCGCGTCGGGGTCCTGACGCAGCACGGAGCGCAGGCAGTTGGCGAACGTGAGACCGGCCGGCTCGTTGATCTGGATCTGATTGATCGTCGGAAAGACGTACTCGATCGGGTCCTCGATCGTCACGAGGTTGATGTCGTCGCTGTTGATCGCGGTGAGCGTCGCGTACAACGTGGTGGTCTTGCCCGAACCGGTCGGACCGGCGCAGATCACCATCCCGTAGGGAGACTTGATGAGGTCGTAGTAGCGCGCGTACGTCTCGTTGGACATGCCGAGCGCCGGCAGCTCGATCACCGCGCGGGTCTTGTCGAGAATTCGCATCACGCACTTCTCGCCGAACGCGGTGGGCATCGTCGAGACACGAACGTCGAGATCGCGACTGCCGATCGACACGGCCATCTGGCCGTCTTGCGGACGGCGACGTTCGACGATGTTCATGTCGGACATGACCTTGATGCGGCTGATGAGCGCGGGACCCATCGGTCCGGGAAGGGTCGTGATCTGGTGCAGGGCACCGTCGGTCCGGACCCGCACCCGCACGGTGTCGCCCATCGGCTCGATGTGCACGTCGGACGCGCGGTCGACGACCGCTTGCTCGAGAATGACGTTCACGATCTTGACGATGGGCGCGTTCTCGTCGACGACGGTCTGCACCGCCGACTCGGGTCCTTGCGACGCCTTCCGCGCTTCGAGCTTCGCCTCGAACATGCGCAGCGCGTCACCCAGATCGGCCGACGGCGCGTAACAACGGTCGAGGGCCTGCTCCAGGTCACTGCGCACCGCGAGCTTGATGCGGACGAGCGAGCCGAGGATCTCGATGAGCTGCTTGTCGAGGTTCTCGACGAGCGGATCGGCAACTGCGACCTCGATGCGCGAACCGTCACGATGCGTCGGGAGCGCGCCGAGGCGGCGGGCGTCCTCTTCGGTCATCAGCGCGACGACTTCGGGATCCATCGTGGCGCGGCTGAGATCCACCACGGGGAGCCCGAGCTGCTCCGCGAGCACGTCGGTGAGCGATCGTTCGCCGAGCAAGCCGAGCTCGACGAGGAGGTTGCCGAGTCGCTTTCCCGAGGTGGTCTGTTGCGTCAGCGCCTCGCCCAGCTGGTCTTCGGACACGAGACCGCGCCCGACGAGGAGCTCACCGAGCGGCCGGCCGCTGTGACGGGGGCCGCTCTCGTTGTCGCGAATCTCCGCCGCGGCTTCGGCCACCGGGCTCGGCGAGTCGGGCTGGGATCGCTCGCCGTCGTGCGATTTTGTGCGCTTCTTCCCCCGAACGAAATCGGCGCGCGACTTTGCCGGCACCGGAGGCATCGCGGCCGGGGCCGGTACCGGCGGCGGCGGGAGCGCCGACTCCGGGCGGGGCGCCGGGGCGGCGGCGACGGGGGGAACCACGCCGGCGGCGAGCCCGAGCTCGGCGATCTGGTCGGGCAGGAGCGTGTCGCCTTCCGACGCGGTGGGCGCACTGTCGGGCTCATCGTCGGCGAGCGGCCCTGCGGGCGCGCCGGGCCTCATGACGCCGGGGTGCAGGAGATCGGCGGGTGTCGCACCACGTTCGGCGGCGTCGGCCGACGGTCGGTCAGGCGTGTGATCGGCGTCGCGAGCTTCGTCGTTCCCGGAATCGGAGCGCGTTCGGGTCAGGCGCATCGACGATCACCTGCTCGTACGCGCCCGCGGCGGCGCGCTCGTGCTCGCACTCGGCACATCCAGGACCCTTTCCGGGGGTCGGAGGCAGGCGCCTCCGGTCCAAGCCTCGAAGTTCTCTTCGGCGCGAGGAGGCCCGGACTCCAGGGGTATTGGCCGAACTCGGCCCGACCGGCAGCGCCGGGGCGGGTCGCGGAGTCGCGCGGGCGGTGATCCGGGGGCGATCAGTCGTAATAGCCGGAATGCACGTACAGGCAGGGAATTCCCTCGGCCCGGAACATCTCGACGTTGCGCCGATCGTCCTCGAACGCCAGCCGGAGCTCGAACCCGGCCGACCGGAGCTCCCACACCGTGAGCTCCTTGAAGTCCCGCGCCAGCTCGTAGTCGCCCCACGGCCTCATGATGAGGAGGTCCCAGCGGATGTCGTAGCGCCGCAACCACGCTTCGGTCAGGTGGTGCACCCGGTGCGGGCGGGCCGTGAGCAGCACGATCTGCAACGCCGGATCCAGCAGCTCGAGGACGGTGCGGACCTCCTCGATGACGCGATCCTCACCGCAGGCGTCGAAGAACGAACGCCAGTCCTGGCGGGGTGACTCCAGGTAGTGCTGACGGCGGGACGCGTCCGACAGCACGCCGTCGATGTCGACCACGACCGCGGCGGCCGGGACGAGCGGCTCGGCCCGCCAGGTCCAGTGTTCGGGAAGGACACGCACGCGGGAGCTCAGTCCTCCGTCGCCGAGTTCGCCAGGTATCGCGACTTGATGCCGTCGACGACCGTCGGGTCGGCAAGCGTGGTGGTGTCGCCCAGCGCCTGATCCTGCGCGACGTCCCGAAGCAGCCTGCGCATGATCTTGCCGGAACGCGTCTTGGGCAGCTCCTCGGTGAACAGGATCGTCCTGGGCTTCGCGATCGGGCCGATGAGCTCCGACACGTGGTCGCGCAGCTCCTCGACCAGGTCGTCGCGAGGATCGACACCGGCGCGCAACGTCACGAACGCGGCGATCGCCTGCCCGGTGGTGTCGTCGGCCTTGCCGACCACTGCGGCCTCGGCGACCGCGGGATGGTCGACCAGGGCGGACTCGACCTCGGTCGTGGAGATGTTGTGCCCCGACACGAGCATGATGTCGTCGACGCGCCCGAGGAGCCAGTAGTAGCCGGCGTCGTCGCGCTTGGCGCCGTCGCCCGCGAAGTACTTGCCGTCGAACCGACTCCAATACGTGTCGCGGTAACGCTGCGGGTC
>CAZLEC010000641.1:0-2881 GCA_964558245.1 uncultured Burkholderiales bacterium
GATGAGCGCGATCATCTCAGACCTCGATGTCGACGATGCGGCGCAGCCAGAACCAGCCGACGACCGACAGCACGACGGCGACGACCAGGCCGGCGATGCCGAAGAAGTCGTGCACGAGCGGCTTCAGGTACGACGGCTGGATCAGCCAGATCGCGAGCCCGAGCAGCGGCGAGACCAGGCTCAGCACGTACGCGGAGAGGCGGCCTTCGGCGGTGAGCGCACGCAGCTCGCGCCGGATGCGCTCGCGCTTCAGCATCGTGTCGCTCACGGTGTCGAGCAGCACGGCGAGGTTCCCACCGACTTCGCGTTGGATGCGGATCGCCATCACCGTCCACCGGAGGTCGTTGCTCTCCATGCGATCGGCCGAGTCACCGAGCGCGTCCTCGACGGAGCGGCCGAGACGCACCTCCGTGAACACCCGCTGGAGCTCCTTGCGCATCGGGTCGGAGATCTCCGACGCGACGGCTTCGAGGCCCTGCATCAACGAGAAGCCGGCGCGCAGTGAGCTCGCGAGCAGGGTGAGCGTGTCGGGGAGCTGCCGCTCGAAGCGAAGCCGGCGGGCACGCACGCGGTAGTTGAGATACGCGATCGGCGCGACGATGACCGCCGCCCCGCCGATCAGCGCGGTGATCGGGTTCGTGACGACCGCGAGCAACAGGAAGGCGATCACGGCGAAGGCCGGCGTGTAGAAGAGCAATTCGGCGGCGCGCAACGGCACGTCGGCCGACTCGAGCAGCAGCTCGGTCTTCGCCAACATCCCGGTTCGCTCGGCGAGGCGAGACGTGAACGCGACGGCCTGCTGCACCGCGGCCGTCTCGGGTGCGTCGATCAGCCCCGGGCCGGTTCCGGATCCGCCCGCGTACACGTGCTCGGAGAGGAGCTCGGGCAACTCGTACCCGGCGAGCTGGCGTTGGACCTTGGCCTCGCGCCGTCCGAGCAGCACGGTGACCGCGGCGACGAGGAGTGCCGCCGAGAGCGCGGCAAGCAGTGCGATCAGCACTCGACTCCCGGCACTCCCGATGAACGCACTCGCGATCAGCCACTGCACGATCGACTCGCCTCCTCAGCGCAGCCCGACAACGCGTCGCGCGAACGGTTCGAGCGTGAACAGCTCGGGCTCGAGCTTCACGCCGCGGTCGGCCAGGCGTTCCGAGAAGTTGGGGCGGATACCAGTGCTCTTGAGCCGCCCGAGGTGGCGACCCTCTTCGTCGACACCCATACCGAAGTCGAACGCGTAGATGTCCTGGAGCACGATGGTCTCGCCCTCCATGCCCATGACCTCGCACACGTTCGTGATGCGGCGAGAGCCATCGCGCATGCGGGCGATGTGAACGATCACGTCGAGCGCGGAGGCGGTCTGCTCCCGGATCGCCCGGACCGGCAACTCGATGCCGGCCATCAGCGTCATCGTCTCGATGCGGGAGAGCGTGTCCCTCGGGCTGTTCGAGTGAATTGTCGTGAGCGATCCGTCGTGACCGGTGTTCATCGCCTGGAGCATGTCGAGCGCTTCCGCACCACGTGCTTCACCGACGATCACCCGGTCGGGGCGCATGCGCAACGAGTTCCGCACGAGCTCCCGGATCTTGACCTCGCCCTTGCCCTCCACGTTCGGAGGGCGCGCCTCGAGCGAGCACACGTGCGCCTGCGAGAGGCGGAGCTCTTTCGCGTCCTCGATCGTGATGATGCGGTCGTCGTCGGGGATGAACGACGAGACGACGTTGAGCAACGTCGTCTTGCCGGTACCCGTACCGCCGGAGATCACCGTGTTCAGTTGGCCGCGTACGCACGCATCGAGGAAGTGCGCGACCTGCGGCGTCATCGTCCCGAAGTTGATGAGGTCGTCGACCGTGTACGGCTCTTTCGAGAATCGCCGGATCGTGAGGAACGGACCGCCGATCGCGACCGGGTGAATAACGGCGTTCACACGGGAGCCGTCGGGCAAGCGGGCGTCGACCATCGGCGATGCCTCGTCGATGCGCCGGCCGACCTGGCTCACGATCTTGTCGATCGTCCGCCTCAGGTGCTCTTCGTCGACGAACTCGACGTCGGTGCGCTCGATGTGGCCGCGTCGCTCGATGTAGACCATCTTCGGGCCGTTGACCATGATCTCGGTGATGCCCGGGTCGTGGAGGAAGCGGTCGATCGGACCGTAACCGAGCGCGTCGTCGGTGACGTCCTGGATGAGCTGGGTGCGCTCCGCCGCCGACAGCGCCGTGCGCTCCTCGCTCAATGCCTTGTGGACCTGCTCGGTGACGAGGCGACGGATCTCGGTCTCCTCGACGTCGTCGTCGGAGAGCTTGGGCCCGACCTGGTCGATCACGAACTGGTGCACACGCAGGCGCAGCTCCTCGAGCTGGTTCGTGCGCGTCGAGCTGCCCGGTTGCTTCTGCAAGTCCTGCCAACGCGAGTACTGCTGCGACATGGTTGCGACCTCCTGTTCGCTATCGGCGCCAGCCGCGGCGACGCGGCTCTGCTGGCGCCTCGGGCTCGGCTGCGGCCGGGCTCGGATCCGTGCTGGAGTAGCGGTCGGCGATGGCCTTCAGCGCAAGCGCGGCCGGTGACCGCGGCTTGTCGAGTACCACCGGAACGCCACGATTCACCGACTGCGGGATCGCGATGTCGGAGGGGATGCGGAACTCGGCCGCGACACCGAGGGCACGCTCGACGTCACTGATGTCGAGGTGCACGCGGGCGTTGGCGCGGTTCATCACGAGGTGCAGCTTGTTGCCGGCAACCGCGAGGAGATCGAGGGTCTGGATACCGACCTTGAGGTTCTTGATGCTCGGGATGTCGAGACTCGCGATGAGCAAGACCTCGTCGGCCTCCTCGAGCAGCGCGAGCACGACGTCGTCGAAGTGCGGCGGCATGTCGACGACCACGA
>CAZLEC010000642.1:0-2879 GCA_964558245.1 uncultured Burkholderiales bacterium
GATGCCGTGGGGTGAGTGGGAGTCCTTCGGGGAGTACCTCGACGTGATCGACGCGCGCCGCTACAGCGCCAACGTCGCGTGCCACATCGCGCACGGTCCGGTGCGGTACTTCGTGATGGGCGAGCGGGCGTACGAAGACCAAAACGCGTGCGAGGAAGACGTTGCCGAGATGGCGCGCATCGTGCGCGAGGCCTTCGACGCGGGGGCGGCCGGCTTCTCCACCAACCGCTTCCGCCTCCACATGTCGCGCAGCGGAAAGGTTGTGCCCGGGACGTTCGCGCCCGCCGCGGAGCTCACCGCGATCGCGCGGGCGGTCGGCGACGCCGGCCACGGCCTCATCCAGGGCATCGCCGACGGAACGATCACTCCCGACGAGCCCGGCACGATGCCCGAGCTCGACCTCCTCGCGGAGCTGTCGCTCGTCTCGGGCCGGCCGCTCACGTTCAGCACCTTCCAGGCCGCCCCGCAGGAAGACGTATTCCGGCGAGTGCTCGACGGTGCCGCCGCGTGGAACGCGCGCGGCGCACAGCTGCGACCGCAGATCATCCCCCGCGCGGTCACGTTCATGACCAACCTCGACACGTACCACCCGTTCATGCTCCGGCCGACCTACAAGGCGTTGGCCGACCTGCCGCTCGCCGAACGGGCCGCGCGCATGCGCCGACCGGAGGTACGTGACGCGATCCTCAGCGACGGGGATGACTTCACCGGCGGGCTGGGTGCGCTGGTCGGCGTCGGGCTCGGCACCGTCGTGGGGCGCCTGTTCTCGCTCGCGTACCCGGTCGACTACGAGCCCGACCCCTCACAGTCGGTCGAATCGCTCGCGCAACGGCGCGGCGTCGAGCCACTGCACTTCCTCTACGACCGCATGACCGCAGGCGACGGCGGCGAATTCTTCGCGCTGCTCGGAAACAACTTCCGCGACGGCACGCTGGAACCGTGCCGCGAGATGCTGCTCGACCCATACAGCGTGAGCGGCCTGTCCGATGCGGGCGCGCACGTGACCATGATCTCCGACTGCAGCAGTTCGACCTTCCACCTCACGCATTGGGTCCGGGACCGTACGCGAGGGGAGCGCGTTCCACTGGAGCTGGCGGTGCACAAGCTCACGGGGGCTCCCGCGGGCATGTACGGGTTCACGGATCGGGGCGTGTTGGCCGCCGGCAACAAGGCCGACGTCAACGTGATCGACCTCGACAACCTCACCATCGCGGCGCCGTCGATTCGTGCCGACCTGCCGACCGGAGCCCGCCGGATCCTGCAACCCGCCACGGGCTACCTGGCGACGATTGCCAACGGCGAAGTGGTGCGGCGCCACGACGAGGACACCGGCGCCCGGCCGGGTTACCTGCTGCGCAGCGGCCGCGCGCACCAGTAGATGCGGGAGCTCGACATCGTCATCGTCGGCGCCGGCATCGGGGGGCTGGGCTCGGCCCTCGCGTTGGCGCGCGCCGGCCACCGGGTCACGCTCGTTGAACGCGACGACGGCCCGATGCCCGACAACGTCGAAGATGCCTTCGAGTGGGACCGGCGGGGCGCTCCTCAGGTGCGGCACCCGCACGTCTTCCTCGGCTTGGCGCAGACGATCCTGCGCGATCACTTCCCCGACGTGTTCCGCACGCTGTCGGACCTCGGAGTGGAACCCGCCCCGCTCGGTCCGCAGGATCGCGCGCGGCTCGACGAGGTCACGATCGCGGTGATCACTGCCGATCGGGACCTCCGGATGCTGCCTTGCCGGCGCACCACGTTCGAGTGGGTCATGCGGCGCGCGGTGGTGGCTCAAACCGGCGTCGAGCTCCGTCTCGGGCAGGGCGTCTCGGGGCTGGAGCTCGACAACAGTGCCGACGGGAGGCCGCAGATCACCGGCGTCAGGCTCGAAGACGGCACAACGCTGTCGGCCGACGTCGTCGTCGTCACGACCGGACGCCGCGGCAGCTTGCCCGCGTGGTTGGCCGCGCACGGCCTCGAGCTGGCTGAAACCGAGAGCGACGCCGGTGTCGTCTACTTCTCGCGCTTCTACCGCTCCGACCGCGACGAGCGCTTCGGGTTTCGCGCCGCGCTGGCCGGCGGCATCGGCGCCGGAGTGATCGGCTCCGACGCGGGGACGTACTCGGTGACGGCCGTGGTCGACCAGACCGACAAGGAGCTGCGGACGCACCTCTCGGACTCCGGACGCTTCGATGCCACCATGCGTTTGCTGCCCGAGCTCGACGACGTGACGGCCGCCGGTGGCGAGCCGATCCACCCGGTGCACTGGATGACCGGACTGGTCAACCGCACGCGATCGTTCGCGGACACCCACGGCGAACCGATCGTGGTGGGGTTGCTCGCGTGCGGCGACGCGCACACGTGCACGAACCCCGCGTACGGGCGGGGCCAGGCCCTCGCGTTGCGACAGGCGATACAACTCACCGAAGTGCTGAACGACTGCCCCGACCTCGTGGCCGCCGGCCGCGCGTACGAGATGCTGGCCGAGGAGACGGTCGTGCCGTGGTATCGCTTCTCGGTGCTGACCGACGCGATGCGCGCGGCTGCGGTGTCCCGCTCCGGATGGGAAGGCGGCCAGGACGCGTTCGACCTTGGTGCACTGTTGACCGGCGACGACCGCGATCCGGAGCGCGTGCGCACCGTCATGCGGGTGTTCAACCTGCTGGAGCTCCCGGACGCGTTGGTCGACCTCATGTCGACCGTGCGACCGGCGGCGGACGAACAGCCGTCGCGGCCGCGCGGGCAGAGGGTGAAGGGCCCGACTCGCGCCGATCTACTCGCAGTCGTGGCATGAGCATCCAGCCAGAGATCGAACGGTTCGAGATCGCCGTCGGTCGCTTCACGTTCCCGGCCCGGCGGGACGCGAAGTTCGGCGTGTCGCTGCGCCAGCG
>CAZLEC010000643.1:0-2859 GCA_964558245.1 uncultured Burkholderiales bacterium
GCACGAATACGAGCGCGGCGCGGCGGTGCACCTGGCGGAGTACATCCAGGATCAGCCCGCGGTGGCGTTCGAGGCCCACAGCACCGACTACCAGTCGGCGGCGAACCTCCGCGCGCTGGTCGAAGACCACTTCGCGGTGCTGAAGGTCGGGCCCGCGCTCACCAACGCGTACCGCGAAGGCGTGTTCGCGTTGTCGTACATCGAGGACGAGTTGCTCGGCGACCAGGCCGCGTCGGGCGTGCGCCGGGCGCTCGATGCCGCGATGTGCGACCAGCCCGCGCACTGGGTCGACTTCTACGCAGGAGACGCGACCGAGCAGCATCGGGCCCGGCAGTTCTCGCGGAGCGACCGCTCCCGCTACTACTGGCCGGAGCGATCCGTCGCCTCCGCGGTCGAGCGGATGACCGCGAATCTTCGCACCGCCACGATCCCGGAGGAGTTGCTCGCGCAGTTCATGCCCGTTCAGTATCGCCGCCTCCGCGAGGGAACGCTCACGAACGATCCCGACGCGCTCGTGCGCGGCAAGATCGAAGAAGTGCTCGACGACTACCTCGCCGCGTGTGGCGAGGAGTGACCGCGCTCGACTCCGTGGACTCCTGGCCCGAGCCGGCACGAGAGGTTCCGGTCATCGGCCGGCCCGACGTGCTCGTGATCGGCGCCGGCTCGGCCGGGGTCGCCGCCGCGCTCGGCGCCGCGCGGCGCGGCGCCGACACCTGGTTGATCGAGCGGTCGTCGGCGATCGGCGGTCTCGCGACCGTCGGGTTGATCAACTTGTTGCTCACTCTCGACGACGGCGCCGGAAACCAGGTCGTCGCGGGACTCTGCCAGGAGTTCGTCGACCGCCTGTCGACACTCGGCCGGTGCCGGTTCCCGCCCCGCGAGCAATGGAACCACGAAGACGCCGAGCTCGTCGCGAGCTGGCGGGGTTGGGGTCTCGTGTGGGGGGCGCCCGAATCGGTGCGCTACTCGGTGGCCTTCGATCCAGACGCGTTCGTCGACGTCGCGATCGCCGCGCTGCGGGAATCGGGCGTCCGGCTGCGGATGCACACGTGGTTTGCGGGGGTTGCCCGCGCCGACGATGCGATCGCGGCGGTGTTCGTCGAGTCGAAGAAGGGGCGGGAGGCGATCGTCCCCCGCGTCGTGATCGACGCGACGGGCGACGGCGACGTGTTCGTCGCGGCGGGAGCCGAATACGAGCAGGTCACGATCCCACCGCACCTTTGGTTCCGCGTCGGTGGTGTCGAGCGCGGGTCGCGGCAGTTCGGGTTCGACACGCTCGACCCGGGCCGGGTGCTCGTCCCGTGGGGTCCGCACGCGGAACGCGTCGACCCGTGCGATCCCGACGACCTGACGCGCGCGGAGCTCGCTTGCCGAGAGGGCGCCGGGGCCGCGTTCGCCGACCTGCGCGCTTCGGATCCTGCGTTCGCGGTTGCGTGGCTCGACGACTACGCGCGGATGCTGGGCATCACGGAGAGCCGCCGGCTGGTCGGCGATCACGTGCTCACGAAGGACGACGCAGATGTCGGGTTCCCGGATGCGATCGCGCGCACGGGACACTGGACCAAGCGCGGCGTGGTGTACGAGATCCCTTACCGCTGTCTGACCACGCCGGCGGCGAGCAACCTGCTCGTCGCGGGTCGATGCATCTCGGCGTCGCGGTATGTCCACCAGGCCACCAAGGAGATTCCGGCCGCGATGGCCACCGGTGAGGCAGCCGGCGTTGCGGCGGCCCAGGCTGTCGCCGCCGGTGTCGATGCACGCGGTGTCGACGTGGAAGCGGTACGGTCCGCGCTCCGTGCCGTTGGCGCCGACCTCGGCGCCTGACCGGAGAGTCTCGGCGATCGACGTTGACCGAGTTTGCCGGACCGCACGCACCCGACGACCAAGGAGAGTGTTGCGATGTGGGCTCAGCTCATCACGATGCGTTTGAAGCCGGGCAAGGACGCTGAGCTGCCTCGGCTGATCGAGCAGTTGGAATCGCTCGAGCAACCGGGAAGCGGTCTGCTGCGCTCGACGGCCATGCTCGGCCAGAACGACCCGAGCCGGGCCTGCTTCATGGTCGTCTTCGAGAGCGAGGAGGCTGCTCGCGCGCGCGAGAGCGATCCCCGCCGCCAAGAAGGCATGGTGGCCGTGCGCGCGACCATGGCGGACCTCTTCGAAGGGCCGCCGGAGTTTGCCGACCTGAACATCATCCACGAGTTCCTGCCGTAGCCGCTCGCAGGTCGGCCGTTGCCGAAAGTGCCGCTACCGGCCCCGCAGCCGGAGGGCGAGGAGGCACAGGTCGTCGGTCGTGGGTCCCTCGGGCCGGAGCAGATCGCAGATCTGCTCACAAGTTTCCGCCAGCGCGTCGGGCTCGCGGTTCGCGAGCCTGACCGCGGCGAGCAGTCGATCGAGGCCGTCGTCGATCGGCTCGTCGCGTCGTTCGACGAGCCCGTCGGTGAAGAACAGCAGCGTGTCGGCCGGTTGCAGCGTCGTGCGGAACGGCCGGTAGTGAGAGTCGGCGATCGCGCCGATCGGTGATCCGACGTTGACGTCGAGAAGGCGCGCATCGTCGTCTCGAGCGACGACATACGGAAGGTGGCCCGCCGACGCGCCCTCGAGCACGCGGGTCGCGGGATCGAACGTCGCGGCGATGCACGTCGCGTAGGGCTGGTCGCTGCGCCGGCGCGCGACGCGGTTGAGCGCCGCGAGCGCCTGCGGCGCGCTCATCCCGTGGGTGAGATACGCGCGGAGTGCGTGCCGGAACTCGGTCATGAGCGCGGCCGCCGCGATCCCGTGGCCGGCGACGTCACCGACAACGAGCGCGAGCGTGCCGTCGTCGAGGACGACCGCGTCGAACCAATCTCCGCCGACGTGCGC
>CAZLEC010000644.1:0-2855 GCA_964558245.1 uncultured Burkholderiales bacterium
CGCATCCCTTCGTCGGGCATGTTGCGCGAGATCGCGCGGTAGTGCGCGAGCGCGTCGGCGTACTCGGCGTCACGGCCCAGCTCGGCGAGCGCGCGCACGACCGGCCCGGTGGCCATCACCTCGCCCCAACGGTCGCCGATCTCCTGGAACAGTGCGATCGCGTCGCGGCCGCGCGTGAGGCTCTCGTTCATCTCGCCGCTCCAGAGCCGGACGTTGGCGAGGAGCACCGCCATCATGCCGACTTCCCAACGGTTCCCGGTCTCGCGGCCGTCGATCGCGATGTGCTCCGCCAGCGCGGCCGCCTCTTCGAGCCGTCCCTGGTTGTAACGGACGAACGCGAGCAGGCCGTAGGCCCAACTCAACCCGCCCCAGTCGCCGAGCTCGGCGAAGGCGCCGGCCGACTGCTGGAGGCGCTCTTCGGCCTGCGCGATCTCGCCGCTCATGAACGAGATCCACGCAAGGTTCTGGATCGCCCACGCGCCGCCGCGCTCGCGGCCCGACGATTGGTACGCCGCCAACGCCTCGGAGACGAACCGCTCGGCTTGTACGAGGTCGCCGCGGAAGAGGTGTGACACGCCGAGCTCGCGCAGCACGTCGGCGCCGCCGGCGGCGACGCCGATCTCGCGCCAGCGCGCGAGCGCGTCGGCGAACGTCGCGTCGGCGATGTCGTATGCGCCGACCGCGATCTCGGCCGCGCCCAGCAGCGTGAGCGCCTCGGCCTGGGGGCGGAGCTCGCCCGCGTCGGTCGCTTCACCGAGCACGGTCAGCAGATCGTCGCGGGCGACCTCGATGTGCCGCTGTTGCACCGACGCCTTGCCCCGCCCGAGCAACGCGCGCCACCGGTCGGGTCCCGGGTCGGGGGAGAGCAGACCGAGGGCGCGGTTGTGATGGCGGCCGAACACGACCCACGACTCGACGAGCTCGGCGCCGTCGGCGGCGCGACCGAGCGCGTCGACCGCTTGCTCGCGAACGTCGGCGGGGACGCCGGCGACGCTTCCGAGCTCCGCGACGAGCTCGGCCGCCGTCGCGAGATGATGCGCGACCGCGTCGATCGTCGCCTCGCCTCGGGTCTCGAGCGCGGGCGCGACGCGGGCGTGGCGCCGAGCCCGCTCGGCCTTGGTGAGCGTGCCGTAGGCGATCTCGTGGATGAGGTCGGACTTGAAGTGGAACTCCTCGCCTTCGATCTCCACGAGGTCGCGTTCGCCGAGCCGGTCGAGGAGGTCGGAAGCGTCGGGACGGTCGGCCAGGCACAGCACGGCCGCGACCGGTCCGTTCGCGCCGACGACCGCGCAGTCTTCGAGCAGGGACCGCTCGGCCGGGTCGAGCGCGTCGAGGCGGGCGGCCAACAGGCCGTGCAGCGTCGCCGGCACTTCGCGCACGCTCTCGGTGTCGCCCGACTCCTGCATGAACGCGACGAGCTCTTCGATGAAGAACGGGTTGCCGCCGCTGCGCTCCATCAGCAACGTGACCAGCTCGGAGTCGGCGTCGCCGTCGAGCAGCTCGTGCACGAGCTCGCCCGTTGCCTGCTCGTCGAGCGGGTCGAGTTGGAGCGTGATGCCGTTGTACTTGCCGGGCTCGGGCGCCCAGCGGGTCTCCACATCGGGACGCGCCGTCGCGACGAGCACGAACGGCCGGTTGCGCAGGCGCCCGAGCAGCCGTTCGCAGAGCTCGAGTGTGTCGTCGGTCGCCCAGTGCAGGTCGGAGAGCACGAGCACGAGCGGGGCCTTGGTCGCGAGCGCCTCGAGCACGGCCAACGCCGATCGGAGGGCTTCGTCGCGCGCGCGGCTGGGATCGACACCGGGCCGCGAGATGCCTTCGAGCAGGAACATCAGTCCCTCGGCGATGCGCTCGAGCTCGGCGGGCTCGGTGTCGGGCCCGAGGACTCGCCGAGTCTTGTCGGCGAGCTTGGTCTTCATGTCGGTGTCGGGCGACGCGGGATCGCCGGCCGCGGCCTGGCGGAGCGCCTCGGCAATCGGCCCGAACGCGTTCGGATCGCCGTAGGGGAGGCACTCGGCGGTGAGCACGCGCGCGCCGAGGTCGCAGGCCGCCATCTCGCCCACCTCCGTGGCCAGGCGGCTCTTCCCGACGCCGGCGTCGGCGACCAGCATCACGAGATGGGCGCGCTCGCGGGTGGCGGCCCGCTTGACGATGCCCCGCAGGGTGGAGATCTCCGCGTCGCGGCCGACGAGCGGGGCCCGGCGGCGCGCGCGCCGGCGGCCGGGCGGCGTGAGCGCGTCGAGCGCGCGGAACGCTTCGATCGGCTCGTCGCGGCCGCGCAACGCGACCGGGCCGAGCGCCTCGTAGGAGATGGCGTCGCGGGTGGCGAACTCCGTGGCCGGCCCGACCACCACGTGGCCGGGTTCGCCCAGCTTCTGCAGGCGTTGGGCGGTGTTCACGACGTCGCCCATGGCGGTGGGGTCGCCGCCGGCCCGCATCGCGCCCACCAGCACCTCGCCGCTGTTGACGCCGATCCGCACCTGCACCGGGAACTCGAATTCGTCCGCGAGCGCCTCCATCGTCTCCTGCATGCGCAGCGCGGCGCGCACGGCCCGCTCGGCATCGTCTTCGTGTGCGATCGGGGCGCCGAACAGGGCGACGATCTCGTCGCCGACGATCTTGTCGAGCCGCCCGCCGAAGGCGGTGATGTCGGCGACGAACCGCTCGAAACAGTGGTCGACCAGGCGCTTCACCTGCTCGGGGTCGGCGCCGGCCGACATCGCGGTGAAGCCGACGAGGTCGGCCATCAGGACGGTCGCGAGCCGGCGCTCTTCGACGGACGCGCCGAGTCGTTGGCCGCACTCCTGGCAGAACCGGGCCCCCGCGGCCGTCGTCGCCCCGCAGGCGGGACAGGTCAT
>CAZLEC010000645.1:0-2852 GCA_964558245.1 uncultured Burkholderiales bacterium
CGCGCGCAGCCGGGCGAGGAGCTCCTCGATGCCGTAGGGCTGAGTGAGATAGTCGTCGGCGCCGGCATCGAGCACGGTTACCTTCTCCCATTCGTCGGCGTTACGCGACACGACCAGGATCGGGAGGTCGGTGCGCTGACGAAGGTCGCGCACAATCGCCGGCAGCTCGCCATCCGTGAGATCAGTGACCATCACCGCCGCGAGGCTCTGCCGACGGAGGATTCGAGTCGCGTCATCGACGTCACCTGCCGGCTTCGCTTCGAAGTGGCCGTGGCGGAGCACGTTCGCCAACTGCCGGCGCAAGACGCGGTCGTCGCACAACAGGAGTACTTGGACGTTCACGCCGACGCCAGCGGGAGGCTGCACACAACGGTTGTCCCGCCGCCGGGCGTGTCCTCGATCGTGACGCTGCCGCCCATCGCGTCGATGAACCCGCGTGCCACGGCCAAGCCGAGGCCGACGCCGTCGCGGCGCTCGCCGCGGCCGTCGCCGAGCCGCTGGAACGGCTGGAACACGGCCTCGCGCTGGTCGGGAGGGATACCCGGGCCCTGGTCGACGACTCGCACGTCGACGTGATCGCCGGCCCGGCCGGCCTCGACACGCACGACCGTGCCCTCCGGCGACCACGAGAGGGCGTTCTCGATCACGTTCGCGAGCACCCGCTCGAAGAGCCCGGAATCGACCATGACGAAGAGATCGGGCTCGTCGATGTCGATGACGACGCGAGCGCCACCTCCCGACAAGGTCCCGATCGTCGTGTACACGACGTCGTCGAGCGCGATCGGGCGCAAGGCAACTTTGAGCGCGCCGGTCTGCAAACGGCTCATGTCGAGCAGGTTCGTCACGAGGTGCGTCAGACGGTCCGATTCGGCATCGATCGTCTTGGCGAACTCGCGTTCCTCGTGCTCGTCCCAACGCACGTCTTCGGACAGCAAGCTCGTGGCCGCGGCCTTGATCGAAGCGAGCGGCGTGCGCAGATCGTGCGACACCGCCGCGAGCAACGCGGTGCGCAATGTGTTCGCCTCCTCGAGCTCCGTCGCGGAGGCCGCCCGCGCCTCGAGCGCGGCGCGCTCTTGCGCGAGGCGGAGCTGCGCGACGAACACGTTGAGGAGCCGGCGGTCGTCGGCACTCGCCATCGATCCCGAGAGCACCAACACGGTGCCCTCGGTCAGCTCGGCGGAGAGCGACGCGACTTCGGGACGCGTGGGGACCGGGCCGCCCGCCGACGCGATCGGCCTCCAACCGTCGTCGGTCGGTGCGAGAACGGCCACAGCATCGAGCGCGAACGTGCGGCGCACCTCGGCGACGAGATCGGGAAGGGGTTCGCCCTTCGAGAGCACGGTGCCGCCCGCGAGACGCGCCAACGCCTCGGCCTCGGCCGCGGCTCGAGCGACCTGGAGGCCGCGCCGCGTCAGGCGATCCACGAGCGCGCTCACCGCCGCGGCGGCGGCCACGAACACCACGAGCGCGACCACGTCGGAGGCGTGCGAGATCCGGAAGCTGTGGTACGGCGGCGTGAAGAAAAAGTCGGCGACCACCACGGACACGCCCACTGCGAGCACCGCCGGCGGCACACCTCCGAGGAGTGCGATGCCCACGACGCCGAGCAGGAGCACGAGCAACGCACCCGGCAGACCGAGCGACGAGCGCATCGGCGACAGCGCGAGCGTGAGCAGCACGACCCCGCCACTCCCCATGACCCAGGCCACTTGCCGCCGGCGCGGCGGAAACGATGCGAGGCGGTTGCGCCGCGGACCCCGTGGGAGCGATCCGGCTTCGGGCTCCGCCGCCGAGATGACGTGTACGTCGAGGTCGTCGGCTTCCCGGATCGCCCGGTTGATCACGGAGCCGCCGACGAGCTCCGACCACTTCGAGCGCTGGGTCGCGCCGAGCACGAGCTGGGTGGCGTTCTCCGAGCGGGCGAAGCTCACGAGGGCGCCCGCGACGTCGATCGCGGTGAGCTCCGCATAGCGGCCGCCGAGCTCGGCAAGAAGCTGCCGTTGCCGCTCGAGCTGTTCCGAAGGTGCTCGGGCGGCGCCGTCGGCACTGCGCACGTGCACGCCGACGAGCTCGCCGTTGACCCGCGCGGCCATCCGCGCCCCTCGGCGCAACAACCGATCGCCGTTCGGGGCCCCGGTGAGCGCGACCACGACCCGCTCCTTCGTCTCCCACGGATCCTCGATGCCGTGCCGTTCCCGGTATCGCGACAACTCGTCGTCGACGCGGTCGGCGACCCACAGGAGCGCGAGCTCGCGTAGTGCACCCAAGTTGCCGACACGGAAATAGTGACCGAGCGCGGCATCCACCTTCTCGGGCGGATAGATGTTGCCGTGGGCCATGCGGCGACGCAGCGCCTCCGGCGCCATGTCGACCAGCTCGATCTGGTCGGCGGCGCGAACGACGGCGTCGGGCACGGTCTCCCGTTGCGTGATGCCGGTGATCTGCTCGACGACGTCGTTCACGCTCGCCAGGTGCTGGATGTTGACGGTGCTGATCACATCGATGCCGGCCTCGAGAAGCTCCTCTACGTCCTTCCATCGCTTCTCGTTGCGGGTGCCGGGCACGTTCGTGTGTGCCAACTCGTCGACCAGCGCGACCTTCGGCTTGCGCCGAAGGATCGCGTCGAGGTCCATCTCCTCGAGTGTCTGCCCGCGGTACTCCAACAGCCTCCGGGGCACGACCTCGAGGTCACGCATCTGGGCGATGGTCTTGGGACGGTTGTGCGATTCCACGTAGCCAATGACCACGTCGGTACCGCGTTCCTTTCGCCGCCAACCCTCGTCGAGCATCGCGAACGTCTTGCCGACGCCGGGCGCCGCACCGAGGTAGATGCGCAGCTTCCCTCGCGCCAC
>CAZLEC010000646.1:0-2847 GCA_964558245.1 uncultured Burkholderiales bacterium
TCGGAGGACCGCTCGTGGGGTGGATCTCGCAGCAGTACGGCGCGCGCGTCGGCTTCGCGATCGGCGGGGTCGCGACCATCATCGCCACTGCCGTGGCCGGCTGGTCGTTGTCACGCCACCGCATGAAGCGGGGCGCGGACCGCGACGGCCGGCGAGAGGTCATGGCGGTGCCGGCCGCCTGATCGCGGCTACTGCTGGTAGTTCTCCACGGTGTTGGGATCGCGACTCGACACGACGTTCGGGTCGAGCCCGAACTCGCGCCGCGCCCGACGCTGGCGCAGGAGGTCCCAGCACTGGTCGAGCGTGACCTCGAGCTGTTGCAACTTGGCGGTGTCGTGCTTCGGCGCTTCCTGAAGCTCCTGTTCCTCGGCCACGAGCTCGTTGATGCGCGCGATGAGTGCGGCGTCGTCCATCGGATGCCTTTCGCCGGGGGTCGGTGAGGTCATGCAACCGGGTTGCCGACGACAATGCAAGACGACGCCCCGCCGGCCGGTAGGGCGCGGCCGTTCGCGGCGACCCATCGGGGGCAGACTGCGAGGATGGCGGCAGAGCGCGGCGCGATCCGCTTCGGCACCCCGGCCGGGCGCTGGGTGATCGCCGCCACCGTGCTGGGCTCGGGTATCGCGTTCCTCGACGGCACGATCGTGAACGTCGCGTTGCCTGCGATCGGACGGGCGCTGAAGACCGACCTGGCAGGCCTCCAATGGACGGTCGACGCGTATCTCGTGCTGCTCACCGCGTTGCTGTTGTTCGGCGGTGCGCTCGGCGACCGCTTCGGCCGCCGCCGGGTGTTCGTGATCGGCCTCGTCTCGTTCACGGTCGCGAGCGTTGCGTGCGCGGCCGCGCCCAACGCCACGGCGCTGGCGATCGCGCGGGCCGTGCAGGGTGCGGCCGGCGCGCTCCTCGTGCCGGGCAGTCTCGCCATCATCGGATCGTCGTTCCACGACTCCGACCGCGGGCGCGCCATCGGCGCGTGGTCGGGTCTCGCGGGCATCGCGAGTGCGATCGGCCCGTTCGTCGGCGGATGGTTGATCGACACGTTCTCGTGGCGGTGGGTGTTCCTCGTGAACGTCCCTATCGCGATCGCGGCGGTCGCCATCACGGTGCGGCACGTGCCCGAGTCGCGCGCCGAGAGCCGCTATCCGATCGACGGGGTGGGCGCGATCCTCGCCGCCGTCGGACTGGCCACGTTGTGCTGGAGCTTGATCGAGAGCGGGCACGGCTTCGGTGCGTCGGAGATGGCAACTGCCGTGATCGGAGTCGCGGCGATTGGCGCCTTCCTGGTGCTCGAGCACCGCAGCTCGCATCCGATGCTTCCGTTGCGGTTGTTCCGGAGCCGCGCGTTCAGCGGCACCAACGGCACCACGCTCGCGGTGTACGCCGCGCTCAGCGGGGCGTTGTTCATGGTCGTGCTCGAGCTCCAGCTCGCGCTCGGCTATTCGGCGCTCGCCGCGGGCGCATCGCTGGCCCCGCTCACGCTCCTGATGCTCTTGCTCTCGGCCCGCGCCGGAGCGCTCGCGCAGCGCATCGGCGCGCGGCTCCCGATGACGATCGGCCCGCTCGTGATCGCCGCGGGTTTGCTCCTGTTCACCAGGATCTCACCGGGCCAGTCGTACCTCGGCAGCGTGCTCCCGGCGGTGGTCGTGTTCGGGCTCGGCCTCTCGCTCACGGTGGCGCCCCTCACCGCGACCGTGCTCGCCTCGGTCGACGACGCGGAGCTCGGCGTGGCCTCGGGCGTCAACAACGCGGCGTCGCGGCTCGCGGGCCTGCTCGCGGTCGCGGTGCTGCCGACGCTCGTGCGCCTCGACACGACGCTGCCGGCGGCCGTGCTCACCGGGCGGGTCGCGGTCGCGCTCCGCATCTGCGCGGTGCTCGCGGCGCTCGGCGGGGTGATCTCGTGGCTGACGGTCGGGTCGCGACCCGTCACCGGCGCGGCACGCCCGGCCGACCTGCTGATCCCGTGCTACGACCCCTGCGCCACCGACGACGCGAGCGCGGCCTGACGCCGGAGCGCCCGACGCGGCACACTGGCGGCATGGAAACACGCAACATCGGAAAGCTCGACGTATCGGTGGTCGGTCTCGGCTGCAACAATTTCGGCGGCCGCATCGACGAGGCCGCGACCAAGCGC
Organism: uncultured Burkholderiales bacterium; assembly: GCA_964558245.1. Taxonomy (GTDB): domain Bacteria; phylum Actinomycetota; class Acidimicrobiia; order IMCC26256; family PALSA-610; genus JBBQER01. Next base: position 2,132 of record CAZLEC010000646.1, read on the forward strand.
GTCGTCGGCGCTGCGCTCGATGCCGGTATCACCTTGTTCGACACGGCCGACATCTACGGCGGCACGCGGAGCGAGGAGTTCCTCGGTCGCGCGCTCGGGTCTCGCCGCGACGAAGCCGTCGTCGCGACGAAGTTCGGCGGACCGATCGACGAGGATCGCAAGGGCGGCGCGAGCGCTGCGTACATCGCGCGCGCGGTCGAGGACAGCCTGCGCCGGCTCGGTACCGACCGCATCGACCTGTACCAACTCCACTTTCCCGATCCGTCGACCCCGTTCGAGGAGACGCTCGAGGCGCTCGACGCGCTGGTGCGGGCGGGCAAGGTGCTCGAGATCGGTGGCAGCAACTTCTCGACCGAGCAGATCGACGAGACTACGAACATCAGCGCCGAGCGCGGGCTCGCGCGGTTCGTCAGCGTGCAGAACGAGTACAGCCTGCTGCGGCGGGGCCCGGAACGATTCGGTGTGCTCGACGCCTGCGCCCGCAACAGCATCGGGTTCATCCCGTACTTCCCGCTCGCGAGCGGCGTCCTGACGGGCAAGTATCACCGGAACGAGGCGCCTCCGGCCGGCACCCGCATGGCCGGCATGCCCGCCGAGCGGGTCGAGGACGCGCTCTCCGACAAGGTGTTCGACCGGGTCGAGGCGCTCGACGCGTTCGCGGGCGCTCGCGGGAACACGTTGATCGAGCTCGCGATCGCGTGGCTCCTGGCCCGCCC
>CAZLEC010000647.1:0-2845 GCA_964558245.1 uncultured Burkholderiales bacterium
TACGACCACGAGGTCATCGACCAGTCGGCGAAGAAGATCGTCGAGACGGTCCTGCGCACGCAGGCCAAGGTCCGCGGCCCGGTGCCGCTGCCGACCGAGATCCGCAAGTACACCGTGATCCGCTCGCCCCACGTCGACAAGGACAGCCGCGAGCACTTCGAGATGCGGATCCACAAGCGCCTCATCGACATCGTCGAGATCACGGGCAAAACGGTGGACTCGCTGCAGCGGCTCGATCTGCCGGCTGGTGTGGACGTAGAGATCAAACAGGTCTGAGTCGCTCGCAGGCGGATCAGGCGGGCCGAACTGCCACGCCTGCGCTTGCGCTTGGCGAAGCAACTGTTCGGCCTCGCCTGACCCACCTACTCGCTCACGTTTGGCGCGCCGCTGCGCTCGTGGGAGGGGAAAGGGACGAAGGAAAGCGCTGCGCGCTTACGCGTTTTCCCAGACGACTTCGTAGAGCGGGATGAGGTCGGCGAAGCCTTTGAGCTCGAAGGGGCCTCTTGGCTCGAAGGTGAAGCCTTTGCCGACGCAGAGCTCGCGTACGGCCGTTGAGACGAGGATGGCGCCGGCCGCCGCGTGATTGCAGGCTCTCGCCGCGAGTTGGACGGCGGCGCCGAAGAGGTCGTCGTGCTCGGCGACGGGCTCGCCGGCGCTGACTCCGATCCGCACCCGGATCGGGTGTTCCGCGTCGCTGCTGTGCGCATCGAGCGCGCGTTGGATCGCGATCGCACACTCGATCGACCGCGCGACCGAAGCGAACGATGCCATGATGCCGTCGCCCGTGTGCTTCACCTCGTTGCCGCCGACCGCCGCGAGCTCACGGCGCACGATGGCGTCGTGCGCACGAACGAGCTGCATCGCGGCGTCGTCGCCCAGGCGCTGCGTGAGGTCGGTCGACCCGACGATGTCGGTGAACAAGATCGTGCGGAACGCGCTCTCGGTGTAGGGCTCACCCACGGGACGAGAGGGAGGCTGGCCGAGAAAGTTCACGACCGTCTGACCCTCGACCTCGATGATCTGGGTGGCCGTCAAGCCGTGGGCTTCGCGGTGCACCGCCTCCGCCGCCTCCTTGCTCGGAGCGTCGACGAAACAGAACACCGAGCGGGCGGCCGGGTCGTACCAGTAGCTCAGATAGTTGACGCCGTGCTTGGCCTGTACTTCCACGTCGAGCGCGTGGGCGCCGGCGAGCTCTTCCGGGGTGACCTCGACGTTGTCGTGGCGGTCCATGTACGTCGGCACGGCAACCCCCTCGCAAGTCACGGAGAAATCGGCGCCAGGCTAGCTTTCGGCGCTATCGAGCATCTCGACGAGCACCGGGCCGAGAACCTTCGCAACTGGGAGTCGCGCGTGCCCGTGCACGCCGCTTCCGATGAGTACGACCTCGCGGGTCTCGCCGCCGATCCCGACCGGCTGAGCCCGGTGGTCACCTACGACCGGTCCGCGCTCGCCGACCTCACGGGTCTCGACGCAGTCCACCTCCAATGTCACATCGGCACCGACACCGTCTCGCTCGCTCGCCTCGGCGCCCGCATCACCGGCGTCGACTTCTCCCCGGGCGCCTTGGCCGTCGCGCGCGAGCTGGCGCGCGAATGCCGGATCGACGCACGCTTCGTCGAGTCCGAGCTCTACGCCGTGCCCGAGGTGCTCGGCCCCGACTTCGATCTCGTGTACACGGGCGTCGGCGCGCTCAACTGGCTGCCCGACATCGCCGGGTGGGCGCGGGTCGTGGCCGGACTGCTGCGCCCCGGCGGGCGGCTCTACCTCCGCGACGCGCACCCGATGCTCCTGACGATGGACTACCGGCGCACCGACGACCTGCTCTCCGTCGTCGAGCCCTACTTCGAGGCGGAAGCGCAGTTCGGCCACCACGAGCGGACGTACACCGACGGCCCGCCTGTGGCGTCTCCCGGGCAGTACCAGTGGAATCACGGTCTGGGCGAGATCGTGCAGGCAGTGATCGACGCGGGACTCACCGTGACCGCTCTCCGCGAGCACCGGGAGTGCGAGTGGAAGGCGCTCGACCATCTCGTGCAAGGCGACGACGGCAAATTCCGCCTGGTCGAGGGCGCCGACCGGTTGCCGCTGATGTTCACGCTCCAAGCTGTTTCTCCGGTCGGGTTCGCCAGCTGAGGCCGGCGGCCGGCGCCCCGAGTGGGCCGCGACCCCTCGGTTCATTAGCGCCGGGCCGGGCGAGGCGCTAATATCACCGGGCTCTACGGACCGCATTCGAGCGGTCCACGCGTGACGCCCCCCAGCCTCGGGCCGTCCGCGTAGTCAACCGAGGCCCGCGCAGGCCCCAACCCATGGGGAACCGCGCGGCACAACCGATCTGACGCTCCGCCGGGATTCCCTGCGGAGCGTTCGCGTGAGTCAGAACTCCTCGAGCCGAAAACTCTCCTCAAGGGCGAACGATGCCGCAAAAAGGAATCCTGGGCCGCAAGCTCGGCATGACCCAGGTCTTCGACGACGCCCACCGGGTGATCCCGGTGAGCGTCATCGAGGCCGGGCCTTGTCGCGTCGTGCAGCTCCGGACGCCGGAGCGCGACGGTTACTCGGCGGTGCAGATCGCGTTCGGCGAGACCAAAGCGTCCCGACTCAACAAGCCCGAGCTCGGTCACCTCAAGGCGGCCGGTGGTCCGCCCCAGCGGTATCTCGCCGAGCTGCGGGTCGACGATCTTTCGGGGTTCGAGCTCGGCCAGCTGATCGCCGCCGACGTGTTCGCGGCCGGCGAGCGGGTCGACGTCACCGGGATCAGCAAGGGCAGCGGCTTCGCGGGAGTCATGAAGCGCCACAACTTCTCCGGCCAGGGCGCGTCGCACGGCAACCACAAGAAGCACCGTTC
>CAZLEC010000648.1:0-2836 GCA_964558245.1 uncultured Burkholderiales bacterium
ATCCCGACAAGACCCGGCGCCGGGCCGAGACGGTCGGCGTACGGCACGCGTCCGTTTCGTTGGCCGACGCGATCGAGCGGACGGGCGTGGACGCAGTGACCGTCGCGACTCCGCCGCACACGCACGCGCCGCTCGTGCTCGAGGCGATACGCGCCGGGAAGCACGTGCTGTGCGAGAAGCCGTTCGCACGCGACGCGGCAGAAGCGCGTGGGCTGCTCGCGGCCGCGGAAGCCGCCGGAGTGGTTCACCTCCTGGGCACGGAGTTCCGATTCGACACCGGCCAAGCGCTGCTCGCACGGGCAGTGCACGACGGTGTGGTGGGCGACCCCCGGCTCGCGCTGTTCGTGCTGCACGTGCCGGTACTCGCAGCGCGTGATGCCGATCTGCCCGACTGGTGGGCCGATCCCGCCCAGGGCGGTGGCTGGCTCGGTGCGCACGGCTCGCAAGTGATCGACCAGATCCGCGTGACGCTCGGCGAGTTCGAGGCGGTCACAGCGTCGCTCGTGAGCATCGTCCGGCCGACGACCGTCGACGACGGGTTCGTCGTGCACTTCCGTATGCAGTCGGGGGCCGCAGGCGTGATGCAGAGCACCGCCGCCGACCGCGGACCGTTCCTCATCGAGACCCGCGTCGTCGGGACGCGCGGTACGGCGTGGATCGAGAACGTCGGTGATGCGGTGTGGGTTGCCGACGCGGCGGGGACGCGCCGCCTCACGGTGCCCGACGACCTTCGCACCCCGCCGGCCGCGGCTCCGCCGCGAGAGCTCCTCACCACCACCTACGAGCAGATGATCGGACACGGTCTCGATCTCGGCCCGTACACCCGGCTGGCGGAACATTTCCACGCGCGCATCGTCGGCGCGGTCGCGCCGCCGGGCCCCCGGCCCGCGTCGTTCGCCGACGGCGTCGCCGACATGGCCGTGCTCGACGCGATGCGTCGCTCGGTCGCGCAGCAGTGCACAGTGACGGTCCCGACCGACGATTCCTAGCGTTCGGCGTTCTCGTCCGCGTCGGCATCGTGCGGAACGATGCGGGCGTCGACTTCGAGGCCGGCGACGAGCGGCATGGCAGTGAGGCGATCGACGCCGACGTCTCCGCTCGTGAGGTCGCCCGGATTCATGCTCGCGTGACCGTGCGTCATCGAGATCACCCCGTCGCGGACCGTCGGATCGGCCACGAACGCGGCGGTGATCCCTCCGTGATCGGTCGTCAGCGCCAGGAGGCCGGTCGTGACCGCCTCCCGCTCCGCCGGCCCGCCGGGATTGATGCGGACCACGGGCCCGCTCGTGATCGCGCCGTACACGACGGAGTTGCTCCACGCCATCTCTCGCCGAGGCGCGAGCACGAACGGTGCGGGCTCGGGATCGTGGTGTGCAGCCAAACGGTCGAGCAAGGGTGCGGGCGCGATCGACCAGCGACCGTCGGGAAGGAGCTCGTCGTGCACCCAGCCGGGCTCGACGGGGAACTCGATGCCCCGAGGCCCGGCGGCGAACAGGTCGTCGGCGTCGAGATGCGCCCGCGCGAGGACACCGCGCAGGTACTGCTCGTCGCCGAGGTCGTCGGGCTGCGCGCCGCCGGGTGCCGCGCGACCCATGGCCCGGTTGAGCGCCGCGAACATCCACCACACGGGCCGGCGTGCGGCCCCCGCGTCGACGACCGCGCGCGTCGTCTGGAGCCCGGACCGGAGGGCCGTGAGCTCCGCCAGCGTGATGTCGGCGCGTTCGAGTTGGCCGGTGGCCGGGAGCACGTGGGTGGCGATCTCGGTGAGCCGGCTCTCGGCGACGTCGACGACCGCGAGCACGTCGAGGGTCGTCAACGCGGCTTCGAGCCGGCCGGGTTGCGGGAACGCGGTGAGTGGGTTCCCGCCGGTGACGAAGAGCGCCCTGATGTTGGCGGCCTCGATCTCGTCGACGAGCGAGACCGCGGGAACCTGGCCGAGCACGCGAGGGAGCTCCGGCCGGCTCGCGGCCGCCGGCTGGTCCGTCGTGACGGGCGCCGCCTTTCTGCGCCGCAGCCCGCGGATCACACCACGGTTGAAGTGCATGCCGGAGGCGCGATCGAGCGAGCCCGACGCGATGAGCACGACCCAACGCAGCCACTCCGCGAGGATGCCGTCGCGCGACATCGTCACGCCCGTGCCGCAGTGCATCGCGACGCGTCCCCGATGCGCGAGCACGTCGGCGGCGAGCCGCTCGAGCGACTCGCGATCGACGCGAGCCACGGCCGCGGCCCGCTCGATCGTGAACTCCGAGACCGCGGTCCGAAGCGCCGCGACCTCGGCCGGGTCGCAATGGTCGCGGAGCTCGCGCGCGTCGGCGCCGTGATCGAGGAGCGTGTTCGCCAGGGCGCCGAGCACCGCGACGTCGGCGCCCGGCCGCACGGGCACGTAGCCGTCGGCGAGCGAGGCGGTTTCGGTGCGGCGGGGATCGAGCACCCACACGCGCCCGCCGCGGGCGCGGTACTCACGGATGTGGCGGATCGGATCGGGGAGCGCGGTGCCGTAGCCGTGTGACACGACCGGGTTGGTGCCGACGAAGATCATCAGGCCGGGCACCGTCGGATCCCACAACGGGTTGAGCATGGGCTCGCCACTCACGAGCTCGGCGGCGACCAGCGCCGGCGCGTTGTCGACGGTCACCGCGGTGAGGAACGAGCGGCTGCCGATCGACGGGAGCCACTGGCTCGCGGCGATCTGGCCGGCGGCGTCATAGGCGAGACCGGTCGCGAGGTAGAGCGCGACGGCGTCGGGTCCCGACGTGTCGATGATCCCGTCGAGCCGACGGCCGAGATCACCGAGCAAGTCGGTCCACGTCACGTCCCGTCCGTGCAGGCGCGG
>CAZLEC010000649.1:0-2833 GCA_964558245.1 uncultured Burkholderiales bacterium
TCGGGGCGGAGATCGCGGCGTTCGTCGCCGACGAGTGCTTCGAGTACCTCGACGCCCCGGTGTGGCGCTGCGCCGCCCCCGACGTGCACTGCGCGTACGAGCCCGAGCTCGAGCGCGCGATCCTGCCCCAGACCGCCGACATCAAGCGCGACCTCGAATCGCTCCTGAAGTACTAGCCCCGAGCACGAACCGGTGTGACTGAGCGGTCTGTGAGACCGCTGGCTCACGCCGGTTCGAGAGGTTAGGGCTCGAACGGGCCGCGACCCATCTGCTCGCGCACCGTCACGACCGGCGGGTTGGTGAGCGTGCGCCGCTGCCAGTTGGCGCCGTCGACCACGAGGGTGTGGCCGGAGATGAACCGGGCGTAGGGCGACGCGAGGAATGTCGCCGCCCAACCCAGCTCCTGACGCTGGCCGACGCGCAACGCCGGCTGGCACGCGTCCTTGTCGTCGGTGCGATCGAGGTTCCCGCGAATGTCGGAGGTCATGTCTTCGTGGGGAAACAGGCCCGGCACGAGACCGTTCACCTGGATGCCGTACGGCGCCCACTCGACGGCCAGTGACTCGGTCAGATTCTTCACGCCGGCTTTGGCCGCCGCCGAGTGCACGAAGCCCGGGCCGCCGGTCCAGGCGTACGACGCGCCGATGTTGATGATCGAGCCCGGCGTACCCGCGGCGATGTGACGCCGGCCGAACTCCCGCGCGCACATGAACGTCCCGTTGAGCGTGATGTCGACGACCGTCCGCCACGCGTTCGGCGACATGTCCTCGGCCGGAACGGGAAAGTTCGCCGCCGCGTTGTTGACGAGCACGCCCGGCAGGCCGACCTCCGCCTCCGCGGTGTCGAAGGCGGCCGCGATCTGCTCGGCGTCGCGGATGTCGCAGGCGACGGTGACCGCACGCGCGCCGATCGCTTCGATCGCGTCGCGACCGGCCTCGAGATGCTCGGGCTTGCGGCTCGCGATCACGACGGCCGCCCCGAGTCGCGCGAACTCCGCGGCGATCGCCTTGCCGAGCCCGGTGCCGGCGCCGGTGACGAACACGGGAACATCGGTGAACGTGCCGGCCGGCAACGCACTCGCACCGACTGCCGGTGGACGGGGCAGTCCGATCAACTCACTCACGGTCAGCTCCCGGTGAATCGCGGCGGACGCTCTTCGGCGCGCGCCGCCCGCAGCTCGGCGAAGTCGTCGCTGCGGTTGACGAACGTCTGGTAGATCAACTCGTCGGCCATCGACGAGCGCACCTGCGGCTGCGACAGATGGCGGATCACCTCACGTGCCATCTTCACCGTGACCGCCGGCGACGCGGCGATCTGCTCGGCCATGTCGCGCGTCACCGCATCGAGCTCGTCGGCCGGCACGATCCTGCTGACGATCCCGTGCGCCAATGCCTCCTCGGCCGACATGACGCGGCCGGTGAGCACGAGATCGCTCACGACTCCGGGGCCGCACATCTCGTAGAGGACCCCGACGCCGCCGGTGTCGGGGATCACGCCGTAGCTCAGCTCCGGGAGCCGGAATCGCGTTCCCTCGGCCGCGATGCGGATGTCGCACAGCAGCGCGCGCTGGAACATCCCGCCCATCACCCACCCTTTGCACGCGACGATGACGGGCGCGTCGATGTCCCAGAGACGCTGCACGCCCCGGTGCCCGCGTCGCATCAGCTCGTGGTGCGACAGCTCGGTCTTTTGCGTACCGATCGAGCCGGCGTCGCGACCCGAGGAGAACGACTTGCCCTCACCGCGCCAGACGACAGCGCGTACGTCGGATCGCGAAGCGAGCTGATCGAGGATCGCGAACAGCTGCGCGTCCATGTCGTCGTCGAACGCGTTGTGCTTCTCGGGATTGTCGTTGGTGATGGTCGCAACCGCACCATCGACGTCGAGCCGCACCCGCGCCGCCGCGGCACTGTTCATGGTGCCGAAGTTAGCGCGCGCCTGATCAGGGACGAGAGGGTGTGCTCGGGCGGATGCCGCGGCGGAGGAGCTGGTCCTCGTTGGTGAACCGCTCCGCATCGCGCACGGCGCGTTGCTCCCGAACTGCGTGGAAGCATTCGTCGAGCTCGGCCTCGATGGCGGTAAGGCGCGCCTGCATCACCGCGGTGCGACCGGCGTTGGCGCCGGCGGCCCCGAACAAGGCCAATCGCTCGGAGGCCAGCTTCTCGACCCGTCGTGCGGTATTCGCCTTGTCGTCGGACCGATCACTCATTGCAATCCCTTTCGGCGCGGAAACCGCGACCCACGCGGCCTGTGGAGCCGAGAAGTAGTCGAGCCGGGGCCGCCACACGTCTTACGCCGAGTGTGGTCGCGCGCCCGGATCCTTCAGTCTAGTGCAAGAAATGGGCTGCCCGATCCGTCCCCGCGACGCCTGCAGGGGCCTTGGATACAGTTCGTTCGGCGAATCGACCGAAACGGTTGGTCGGTCGCGATCAGAAAAGAGCGTTTCTGTGGCACAAGGCACGGTCAAGTTCTTCAATGCGGACAAGGGCTACGGCTTCATCTCGCGCGAGTCGGGTGACGACATCTTCGTTCACTACTCGAACATCAGCGGCGACGGTTACAAGTCGCTCAACGAAGGGCAGCGCGTCGAGTTCGACATCGCCCCGGGCAAGAAGGGCGACGAAGCGCAGAACGTCCGCGTCGTCTGAGCTCCACTCAGCGTCGAAGAGCCGCCGGCACGCCTGCCGGCGGCTCTTTCGCGCCGGTCGGGTGCTGCTTACCGAGGCCTTACCTGCCCGGCCTATGCTGAGCGGGTCGCCCGGACCCTGCGACCTCGGCGCGCCGGCCAGTGCGGCCTCGGCGGAGCCTGGACTTCCACGGCCTGCACCCGAAC
>CAZLEC010000650.1:0-2820 GCA_964558245.1 uncultured Burkholderiales bacterium
GTCAAGGAGATCGGCGTCGTTGCCGTCGACCCGTTCGAGGTGCTCGCACCACAGCCGCAGCCGCGTGCTGCGCGCGAGGCGGCGCGCGCCATCGCCGAGGCCGCCGGGGTCTGTAGGCATGCGCTCGTCGGGTTGTGCGTCGATGACCGTGCACGAGATCTCCGAGTCATGGGTCCATGAACGCCGGTTGAGGTTGTCGGAGCCGACCACCAAAAGAACGTCGTCGATGACACAGACCTTGGCGTGGACGTAGATCGGTGTTCCGTCGCCATTTTCGAGGTCGTATATCGCGACGCGGTCGCCTCCGGCCCCGCGCAGGATGTCGGTGGCGTACTCACGGCCGATACGGCTTGCCGCACTGCTCGCGCGTCCGCCACGATCGGGATAGCGCGGCACCACTGCGACGACGTGCAGCTCACGGTGACGCTCCAGCGCGTCGGCGAGCGCGTGTGCCGCCTGCTGCGACCACAGATACTGGTCCTCGAGGTAGACGAGTCGCCGGGCGCGCCGAAACGCTTTGAGATAGGCCCGTGCAATGCTGCGCTCCCCTTCAGGAGCGAACGGGAACGGCGGACGTTTCGCCGGGTAGGTGCGTAGCACCTGCACCGCATGCGTCCCCTGGGGGGCCGGGTCCTCGGGCGCTGGTGGCAACGGGTCAGGGTGGCGCGGCTGGTGGGTCAGGCGCCGGGCCGCGATTCGCCACGGATTGCGATGATCGAGCGGTGTCCGGTCTAGCCACCGTTCACGAAACGTGAAGGCGAGATCGCCGACCGCAGGTCCTCGGACCTCGAGTTGGACGTCGTGCCACGGCGGCGTGGTGCCATACCGGTCGTCGAGTTCGACCGCCTGACAGTCGCCGGCGTGTTGCGAATTGTCGTGGCGGCCGTGACACAGATCGATGCCACCCTCGAACGCAACGTCCTCGCCCGATCCGGTGCCGTGTCGAATGACGACCAGCTTTTGATGGTGACTCCCACCGCGGCGCACACGCTCATCGAGAATGATCTCACCTCCGGCCTCGTCGACCATCTTGGCCAAGGCCGTGTTGCTCTGCTCCGCGAAGTGCGCCTGACGAGGATGAGATCGCCACAACAACCCACGCACCTTCACACCTCGCCGGGCGACGTCGGCGAGCACGCGGCCGATCTCGGTACCCAGCCCGTCGAGCAGCTCATCACCGTCGCCTTCCCAATCCGCGAAGTACACGGAATCGCCCCGCTCCAGCGACACCAACTCCCGGTACAGGCGCCCGAAATATTCAGCGCCGTCGACCAGCACCTCGACACGGTTGCCTTCCGTCCATGCAGCGCCGTCGCTACGACGACGGTCGATCGCTGTCGACAGATTCCCCCGCTCAGCCGCGCTCAAGAACCAGTCATCGAGACGCACCGACTCACCTCCCTGGCGAACGAGCTGACCGTGTGCCACCGAAGTCTGACATCGACCCGCGAGACCGTGCCCGAACCGCGCGACCGGCGACCATCCGTCGAGTACGAGATGCCGTGTACCCAAAGTCCGCACCCACGTGCGTACGGTCCGAGAAGCTGACTCTCCGGAAGCGCGCAACATCTCGATGGTCCGTTTCGGCCAAAGCTGCGTCGCGCTCGGAAGCGCAAGCAGCGCCAGCTCCGAGACGGGCACGTGCGGCTACGTGTCTCCTCGGCTGCGGACTGCTTCTTTGATTTTGGCGACGGCGAAACCCCATGCGTCGCCAGTAGTCGGGTGTGGAGGGAAGGAGAACTCGCCGCGAACTGAACTCGTCACCGCCCAGTGCGGTTGGCCGTCGGGTGTAGGTTGTGGTTGTAACGCTGCGATGACGCGAGCGAGCCCAGGACCCAGGCTTTTTCGCCCCACACGAGGGGCACACAAGATGCCAGGTTCCTGTAAGGCGATCGGGAATATCGACCGCGCGACCGGACCGGCCTTCAGCGCCGCGCATCGCGAAACGATCGACAGCTCGGATCAGACGGTCGTCAGTGTCGATTGTTCGGGCGTCACGTTCATGGACCGGGCCGGATATCACGTACTCGTGGACGCGACCCGGTACGCCGTCCGGCGCGGTCAGACGCTTGTGATCCGCAACATGTCACCGTCGTGCACAAGCCTGATTCGGCTGTACGCATGGGACCGCGAGCTTCGCGTCGAGCCCTCTCTCAAGCCCACGCAGATGGTCCGCAACGACCTTTCTTTCTCAGGCCATTCGCGCAGGTATCCGCGACGAAGATCGTCTCGATACTGCACTGGGTTGGGGACCTGAATGCGTCATCCAGTTCGAGCGAGTTGATCAACCCCCCGTTCTCGCGTTCGCATCTCATCGGCAGACGTGAGACAGCCAGAGGTGCGCATGACGGTAGACAGACTCGATTCGGGACGGTTCGCGCAGGTTGTTGAAGCGCGCCGTGAGGAGCATGGCGATCCGGCCCGCGCGGTGTGTCTCGCGTGTGTTGACGTGTTGGGTGTGGCGGGCGCGGGATTGGTGTTGATGTCCGGAGGTCAATCGATGGGCATCGGCGTGTCCGACTCGGTGACCGACACGGTCGAGCAGATGGAGTACACGCTGGGCGAGGGCCCGTGTGTGAGCGCCTATCGCACCAAGGTGCCGGTCTTCGACGCTGACCTCGCCGACGAAGAAACGGATCGGTGGCCCGAGTTCCGTCGGGGTGCCTTGGCCTCTGGGATTCAGGCCGCGTTCGGGTTCCCGTTGCTCATCCAACACGTCTGCATGGGTGCGCTGAACGTGTACCACGACCGGCCCGGCGCGCTCAGTGACGGGCAGGTCGCCGACGCTCTGGTCGTGGCGCAGTTCGCGAGCCGAGCCGT
>CAZLEC010000651.1:0-2819 GCA_964558245.1 uncultured Burkholderiales bacterium
CGCAAAGGCCTCCTGCAGCGCAACGTCGCGCGCCTCGCCTCTCCCCCGTCGGCGTCGTCCGCTCGCGCACCGGAGATGAAGGTGTGGACGCCCGAACAACTGCGGACGTTCTTGGACTTCGTCGCCACCGACTCGCACGGATCGATGCTGCGCCTCGCCGCGTTAACCGGGCTGCGACGAGCCGAGCTGTGCGGCCTCCGCTGGCAAGACGTCGATCTCGACAGTGCGCGTCTCGTCGTTCGGCAGGCGATCACGACGGTGGACCACGAGCCGACGGTCGGTGACGTCAAGTCATCGCGCTCGCGTCGCGTCATCGATCTCGACCCGATGACGGTCAACGTGCTCAGAGCGCAACGCAAGCACCAGCTCGAGGAGCGACTCCTCGGCGGCTCGGAGTGGGTCGACAGCGGCCTCGTCTTCTCGATGCCCGACGGCCGCGGCTGGCATCCCGACGTGATCACGCGGGCGTTCGCTCGACTCGTGGAGCGATCGGGTCTCCCCCGCATTCGCCTGCACGACCTGCGCCACTCGCATGCGACCCATCTCCTCGCCGCCGGCACGAACGTCCGCGTGACGTCGGAGCGCCTCGGCCACGCGTCCGTGGCGTTCACACTCGACGTCTATGGCCACGTCCTCCCGGGCCAGCAAGCGGACGCCGCAGCTGCGGTCGCAGCACTCGTCGACGGATAGCAGCGGATCCCCCGAGAGTGATCCTTGCGCTCTGCTGAAGACCACGAACCACTCATGCGTCCGCGTGATTGGCGCCGTCCACGATGCTCTCAATCAGGAGGTCAACAGAGTCGTTACTGAATGCCCGAGAGGGCGGCCACGAAACGTCGTCGCCGACCGCTGGCCAAATGCGCGTGAGAGCAGGCCTGAGGCCGTGGCGATCGTCATTCGTTGTCGCGTCACCCGCGCTGAATTGTCCGAACACTTGGAACAGAACTCGGAAGGCCGTGAAGGTGATCGCGTATCCGTTGGCATCGTCCGGACGCCAGCCGGTGTGATCGGCAAACCGATACGCCCGCTTCCACGCTGCGCCGGCTGACGTTGGACCTTCGAAGGCGCTGAGCCAAACAACAGTGCCTCTCGGAGGCCGACGGCTATCGCGCAGACTGTGCGCGTATCCACGCGGCACAATCGGACCGGTGGCGGCGTCGATCAGATACGCGGTCTTGGTAGCCCAGGTGGAGATGACGCGCTGGTTGTCCGAGCTCAGAATGGCCGGCTCGCCGCAGACCATTGGCGACAGCAGTTCGGCGACATCGTTCTCGAGTACGGACATCCACACCTGGTTGCACGCCGCGCAGAAGGGCACCGTGAGGTCGATGTACTGCACGCTCTTACCAGGATTGCGGGAGCTTCGGAACGTCGCTCCGATTTCACGAAGGCGCCGCGAGAACCACTTCGGCCAGATGTGTTCGTCGGTCAGGTCGTCGGTAGCACCACAGAACGGACACGATGAGGACGTCGGCGGCAGATGCAGCTCGTACCGAAAGTCCGACGGTTCACTCATGGAGACCGTCGGAAGCTCATCTGGTAGCAGGACTTGACCAGCTTCCAGCCGTTCCCGCGCAACGTGCGTACATCGCCGATGCGCTACGCCGAGCAGAAACACTTGCTCGCCACAGGGCGCGGCAGCATCTGTCACGCCGATCCGCTGCGGCTCCGTCGGAAAGACGCTCAGCCAGCTCGCGGAGCGAGTCCCGACGATCGTGACCCACGCATCCCTCGCCTGAGTCACGCGCGCACTACACCCGATGCACTCCGCGCGCACCCACCCCGGTAGTCCGGCAGGCAGATCAGTCTTTGCCACGCCGCAATTGTGCTACATCGAGCATGAGCCGTTGACGCATTTCCGCTGATACCGTCACGCGACGCCGGACCGAGGCGCTCGGCGGTGGTCGAGCGGCGGTTCGGCTCGTGGAACGGCGCCCCCGAAGCCGCTGGAACGGAGTTGTCGTCAGGCGACGTCGAGGTACTTGCGCAGCGCCTCGCGGATGACCTCGCTCGTCGTAGTTTGCTCGCGTTCGGCGCGCGACTCGACGGCTTCTTTCAGCTCCGGGTCGAGTCGCACGGGCACTACGTCGGCGGCTGCCGATCCCATCGACGGGCGGCCGCGCCGACGCGTCTTCAGCGTCTCGACGTCGTAGTCGCCTTCGACCTCGTCGGCCAACGCTTCGACGTCGGAGTCCGTGAGCAACTTGCCGGTCTTCGTGCGGTAGGTCTTGGTCTTGTCAGCCATCGTCGTCTCCCCGTTGTGGGAGCAGGTCGTGAAACGCAGGGCGGAGCGGCATCGCATGAATCGCGAGCAACTCGCCTTCGGCCAGCTCGAGAAGGATCACTTCGAGCAGGTTCCCGGCTCGATCGGGCCCGATTGCGACGACCTTCGGCGGATCCGAGTCGGCGTCGAGATCGACGACGACAACGGCGCGGTCGACGACGTGGCGGATGTCCGCATCACGGATCCCGTGGCGTCTCGCCGATCGGTGGATCTCCACACGAGAATATCGTAATACATATTTATTGACTCGCGGAACAGGCCGGCCCAGCAGCGTCGAGCGACCGCCCCGGACTCGGTCCGCTTCCGCTGCTAGCGGAAGCGGCATATCTGTGTCGATCTTGGAAGGCGAATTCGCGAGCGAAAGGCCAAGGTTGCGGAGACGGTTGCCGGGTCTCGAGAACGGGGTTCGAGATCACTCTGCAGAAAGGTTTCGAGTGATTCGCGTCGAGGACGCGGGACGTTGTCGGATGTTCGTCCGTGGTCATTGCGCGTGTTGCAGTAGTGGTTGCTCATGATGCGCGACCCGGAGTCGAGG
>CAZLEC010000652.1:0-2815 GCA_964558245.1 uncultured Burkholderiales bacterium
AGGGCGAACGGCTCTCCGACACCGAAGCCGAGCGTGCGGCCGTCGCGATTTCTGCGCCGCTGCGGGGACGCGACCGCCTGCTCGCGCTCATGGATCTCGGCGCGACCGTGTGCACCGCGCGCACGCCGGCGTGCGACCGCTGCCCGATCGTGCGCGACTGCGCGACACGCGGCGCGCTCCCCGGGGGAACCCGTCACCGGCAAGCGGCCTATGCGGGTTCGTTCCGCGAGCGACGGGGCAAGGTGCTCGCGCAGCTGCGCGAAGGACCGACGAAGGCAATCGACCTCGACGGCGAAGCGCTCGCGTCACTCCTCGACGACGGCCTCGCCGAGGTGACGCGGGGCCGCGCGCATCTCCCTCGCGCTTAGGTCTGGGCGCGGGTCGAGAGAAAGTTGCGCAACAAGTAGTGCCCCGACTCGGTGAGGATCGACTCGGGATGGAACTGCACGCCTTCGATCGGAAAGTCGCGATGACGCAGGCCCATCACCAGCCCGTCCTCCGACTCAGCCGTGATCTCGAGCACTGACGGAACGGAATCGCGCTCCACCACCAGCGAGTGGTAGCGCGTCGCGGTCAGCGGGCTCGGCAGACCGGCGAACACGCCGCGGCCGTGGTGGCTGATCTCCGACGTCTTGCCGTGCATCACGTGCGGCGCGCGCACCACGCGTCCGCCGTAGAGCTCGCCGATGCACTGCAATCCGAGGCACACCCCGAGCACGGGCACCCCCCGTTCGCCGAAGTGGCGGATCGCATCGTTCGAGAGGCCCGCGTCGCCCGGCCGGCCCGGACCCGGTGAGATCAGCACCGCGTCGGGCGCGATCTCGTCCATCTGATCGAGCGTGAGCGCATCGTGGCGGTGCACGATCGGCTCGGCGCCGAGCTCCCCGAGGTACTGCACGAGGTTGTAGACGAAGGAGTCGTAGTTGTCGATGACGAGGACACGGGGCACGGGGCCATTCTTCCCCACGCCGAGCGCGGCGGCGCCGGGGATTATCCTCTGGCCGTGCCCCAGTCGAAGAGCAAGCGGACGCGATACACGCCGCCGCCTCCGAAGAAGGCTCCGCCGAGCCCGCTGTGGTTCGGGGTCGCGATCACGACCTGCCTCGCCGTGGGCCTCGTGGTCGTGGTGACCAACTACATCGGGTTGCTGCCCGGCGACGCCGAGAACCGCTACCTGATCATCGGCCTCGTCCTGATCAGCGCCGGTTTCATGATGGCCACCGGGTATCACTGACCTGAACGGCAAGCGGCGTCCCGGTGTCCGAATCGCAACGATGTGATTCCCCACAGACTTGTCCACAGTCTGTGGACAACGGGGCGTTTGCTCCTTATGCGGGATACTTGACCGCTTGTTCGCCTGGTGGTGTTTGAGCAACACCGACCGCCGGGTACCAACAGGGAACGCAGCACCAGCCCCCAAGGTGCGAGTGTGAGCGGCCCGGGTAGTCGATCCCCCCTCGACTCGGGCCGCTCACGCGCGTCGGGACAATTCTCGGCGAGCGGCGCGCCCGCCGGCTACTCGACCGGCGTCACCAGCTGCATCGGCTCCCGGCAATGGCGGGGCGGGGCCGGCTCCTCACCTTCGGGCGCGGCGTACAGGACCACCTGCGCGCCGCACACGATGCAGCGGTAGCGGTAGTCGACGTCCTCGAGCTCGGCCTCGCTCGGGTCGGGCGGGGGGTCGCTCTTGGAGAAATTCGCGATGGTCCGCGCCGCGATCACGTAGATCACCACCGCGGCGACAACCGCGATGACGACCTTGAGGACCAACCACAGATCGTGGAGCATTCGCGTTCAGGTTACGACCGGACCGCGCTCGGCGGTCTGCGCGCGGCTCAGCCGAGCCGTTCGATGATCGTCGCGTTGGCCATGCCGCCGCCCTCGCACATGGTCTGGAGGCCGTAGCGGCCGCCGGAGCGCTCGAGCTCGTTGAGCAGCGTGCTCATGAGGCGGGCGCCGGAGCAGCCGAGCGGGTGACCCAGCGCGATCGCGCCGCCGTTCACGTTCACCTTGGCCATGTCGGGGTGGTGCTCCTTCTCCCACGCGAGCACGACCGGCGCGAACGCCTCGTTGATCTCCACGAGGTCAATCTGGTCGAGCGTCATCTTCGCCCGCTCGAGCGCCTTGGTGGTGGCCGGGATCGGTCCCGTGAGCATGAGCACCGGGTCGACGCCGGCCAGCGCGAACGTGTGGAAGCGGGCGCGGGGGGTGAGGCCGAGCGCCTTGGCCTTCTCCTCGCTCATGATGAGCACCGCCGCGGCGCCGTCGGTGATCTGCGACGAGTTGGCGGCCGTGATCACACCGTCTTCCTTGAAGGCGGGCTTGAGCTGCGCGAGCTTCTCCACGGTCGAGTCGGGCCGGATGCCCTCGTCGCGGGTCATCGTCTCCTCGCCGTCGTCGGTGGTGATGTTCACCGGCATGATCTCGCGGTCGAAACGACCCTCCTCGGTGGCACGGGCGGCGCGCTTGTGCGACTCGACGGCGAATGCGTCGTTGGCCTCGCGGCTGATGCCCCACTTCTCCGAGATCAGCTCGGCGGAGATGCCCTGCGGAACGAGATTGGGGTAGCGGCCGGTCATCATCGGGCCGAACGGGAAGCCGTACTTGCCGTCGGCGACCGATGCGCCCATCGGCACGCGGGTCATGTTCTCGACACCGGCGGCGATCACGACGTCGTACGCGCCGGCGATCACGCCTTGCGCCGCGAAGTGCGCGGCCTGCTGCGAGGAACCGCACTGGCGGTCGACAGTGGTGCCGACCGTCGACTCCGGGAAGCCGGCGGCGAGCGCCGCGTTGCGGGCGATGTTGATGCCCT
>CAZLEC010000653.1:0-2813 GCA_964558245.1 uncultured Burkholderiales bacterium
CGGGCGACAAGCGCGACGTCGCGTTCGGCAACCAGATCCGCACCTACACGCTCGCTCCCTACCAACTCGTGAAAGACGAGCGAACACGCGCAGAAACCGGCAACGTACAGGCAGTGCTCGACGGCGACCTCGACCAGTTCATCGAGGCCTACCTGCAGTGGCGCCGGAGCGGTAACGGCTAGCGTGTCTACCCGAAGGCGGGGGGCGGAGGCCCACCTGGTACCTTCATCGGGCTCTCATGATTCGATTCGAAGACGTCAGCAAGACCTACAAGGGCGATGTCGTCGCCCTGCGTGAGGTCTCCCTCGACATCGCCAAGGGTGAGTTCGTCTTCCTCGTAGGCCCCTCGGGCTCGGGGAAATCGACGCTGCTCAAGCTCTTGCTGCGAGACGAGGTCGCGACCGGCGGTCGCGTTCTCGTCGCGGGCCGCGACATCGGCCGGCTCGGCGCGTGGAAGGTGCCGCAGCTCCGCCGCAACATCGGCTGCGTGTTCCAGGATTACAAGTTGCTGACCAACAAGACCGTGTACGAGAACGTCGCGTTCGCGCTGGAAGTGATCGGGCGCCCCAAGCACATCATCAAGGCGCAGGTGCCCCAGATCCTCGACCTCGTCGGCCTGTCGAAGAAGTCCGACAACTTCCCGACCGAGCTCTCCGGCGGTGAGCAGCAGCGGGTGTCGATCGCGCGCGCGTTCGTGAACCGCCCGCTCATCCTCCTCGCCGACGAGCCGACCGGAAACCTCGACCCGGCCACGACCGTCGGCATCATGCGCCTGCTCGATCGCATCAACCGCACCGGAACCACGGTCGTGATGGCTACGCACGACCAACGCATCGTCGACGCCATGCGCCGGCGCGTGATGGAGCTCGATCACGGCTCCCTCGTGCGCGACCAGGTGCGTGGCGTCTACGGCGTCGGTTCCTGAACCGTCCAACCTCTCGAGGAGCTTGCCGGTGTCGCGACTTTCCTACTTTGCCCGGGAGACGCTGATCTCACTGCGGCGCAACCTGCTCATGACGTTCGCGGGCGTGATGACGGTGTCGGTGTCGCTGTTCCTGTTCGGCGGGATCCTGCTCGTGTCGCGCACCGTCGACCACGGCACCAACAAGTGGAAGCACGGTGTGGAGCTCGAGATCTTCATGAAGGTGGACGCGACCCGGGCCCAGATCGACGCGGTCAAGTCGCAGCTCGAGTCGGACCACAACATGAAGAGCTTCCACTTCCTCACCAAGCAAGACGCGAAGAAGGAGTTCGACAAGCTCTTCGCCGACCAGCCCGTGCTCGTCGAGAACGAGCCGGCCTCGGGCCTTCCCACGTCGTATCGAGTGGTGCCGATCAAGCCGCAGCTCACGTCGGTGATCAACAACGAGTTCGAGAACGTGCCCGGGGTCAAGGCGGTCAACACGCCGGCCAAGGAGGTCAAGACCCTCCTCAACGTCACGCGGTGGATCCGCCTCGCATTCTTCTTGATGGCCGGCGTGCTGCTCGCGTCGTCACTGTTCCTGATCGTGAACACCATTCGCCTCGCGACGTTCGCGCGCCGGCGCGAGATCGAAGTGATGAAGCTCGTCGGCGCGTCCAACTGGTTCGTGCGCGTGCCGTTCATGGCCGAAGGCCTCGTGCAGGGCGCCATCGGCGCCGGGTTCGCGGTCGGTCTCGTGTACTTCTTGAAGTGGATCATCACCAAGCTGCTGGCGCACCAGCACAACCTGTTGCAGCCGTTCTACGCGAGCTCGCACGACGTGTTCGTGATCGGTGCGCTCGTGTTGAGCATCGGCGCCGCGATCGGCGTGATGGGCTCGATGATCGGCCTGCGCCGCTTCCTCGAAGGCTGAGACCTCCGGGCCGCGAAGCGGTCGACCGCACCTCCGTGGCCACGCCGCGAGACTGGCAGCGCGTGACACGCGCTCAACCATCAGGGCACTATGGGTGCGTGTCGGTTGGTGCGAGAGAGCGCCCGAGGTTGCGGCGTCCCGCTGCCACGTTGTTCGTGCTTCTGGTTGTCGCGCTCCTCTTCGTTGGAGCGGGGGCTTCCGTTCGCTCGGTGCATCGAAACGGACAGAACTGCGGGAGTCTCGTGAAGCCGAACAACATGGAAGTCAAAGGTCCAGCCGGGACAAACCCGACACCGTGCGCGGGCGCTCATGAGGCCGACCGCGGCATCGCACTCACTCTTGTTGTTGTGGCTGGTCTTGTGACAGTGGCCGTCGTTCGCTCGCGTCCCCTGAGACGCGGCGAGCGAACAACGGGCGCGGTGCCGAGTACATAGTTTGCGACCGGCTCGGCTCGTTGAACCTGCCACGTCATTTGTCAGACGCACCACTACGGCGGGTTCTGGCGGTCGCCGTTACTCGAACGGGTTGTAGCCCTCGGCGTTGTCGGAGGGTTCGTCGTTGCCGGGATACGTTGCGTCGCACCCGGAACCTGCCGCCTGAACCGTCGGCGCGCACATTGAGTGAGCGACTGCCGCCCCATCCCATGACGCCTCTTATCGCAATAGCCATCGTCGGCATCTTCTTCGTTCGCTGACGCGGCGTTCGACCGTGCCTGCCGTGAGCGGAGCGGTCGACGGCCCGCGACCGCCGACGCCGTCTCAGTTCTGGATCGACAGAATTGCTTCGGCGCCGCGGGCGAGCTCGGCGTCCCAGTCGTCGGGCTCGGTGAACGGCACGAGCACCAGCTTCGAGAAGCCGACCGCGACGTAGCGGTCGCACAGCTCGCGTAGTGCGGGCCAACCGCGGGCGACGAGATCGCGCGGGTCGGCGCCGGGATTGCGTGACGACAGCAGCTCCATCACCCGTTCGGGGATCTCG
>CAZLEC010000654.1:0-2812 GCA_964558245.1 uncultured Burkholderiales bacterium
CACCATGTTGCCGGCCTCTTTGGCCGCCTGTGTTCCCGTGTTCATCGCGACGCCGACGTCGGCCTGCGCCAGGGCGGGCGCGTCGTTGGTCCCGTCGCCGGTCATCGCGACCATCGAGCCGCCGAGCTGCTCACGCTTGATCAGCGCCATCTTGTCTTCGGGCGTCGCCTCGGCCAGGAAGTCGTCGACGCCGGCTTCGGCCGCGATCGCGGCCGCGGTGCGCGGGTTGTCGCCCGTGATCATGATCGTGCGGATGCCCATCGCGCGCAGCTGGTCGAACCGCTCGTTCATGCCTTGCTTGACGATGTCCTTCAGGTAGATCACGCCCAGGATGCGCGAGCCTTCGGCGACCGTCAGCGGCGTGCCGCCGCGCGTCGCGATGCCGTCGACGATGACGCCGAGCGCATCGGGAATCGCGCCACCCTGCTCCTCCACCCACCGGCGCACCGAGTCGGCCGCGCCCTTGCGGATCTCCCGGTTGTCGAAGTTCACACCGCTCATGCGGGTCTGCGCGGTGAAGGGCACGAGCTCCGCGTTCGGGATCTCGCGCGGTGTGAGCCCGTACTGCTCTTCCGCGAACGTCACGATGGAACGGCCCTCGGGCGTCTCGTCGGCGAGGCTCGAGATCAGCGCGGCCTCGGCGAGCTCCTGCTCGTCGACGCCGGGCACGGGCAGGAACTCCGCGGCTTGCCGGTTGCCGTAGGTGATGGTGCCGGTCTTGTCGAGCAGCAACGTGGAGCAGTCACCCGCCGCTTCGACCGCGCGCCCGCTCATCGCGAGCACGTTGCGCTGCACGAGCCGGTCCATGCCCGCGATCCCGATCGCAGAGAGCAGCGCGCCGATCGTGGTCGGGATGAGACACACGAGCAATGCCACGAGCACCGTCAGCGATTGACCGGCGTGCGAGTAGAGGGCGAACGGCTGGAGCGTCACGACCGCGAGCAGGAAGATGATCGTCAGGCCGGCGAGCAGGATGTTCAGCGCGATCTCGTTCGGCGTCTTCTGCCGTTCCGCGCCTTCGACCAGCGCGATCATCCGGTCGAGGAAGGTCTCGCCCGGCTTCGAGCTGATGCGCACCACGATCTGGTCGGAGAGGACGCGCGTGCCGCCCGTGACCGACGAGCGGTCACCGCCCGACTCGCGGATCACCGGCGCGGACTCGCCCGTGATCGCCGACTCGTCGACCGACGCGATGCCTTCGATGATGTCGCCGTCGCCCGGGATCAGCTCTCCGGCGGGCACGACGCACTCGTCGCCGATCGTCAGCTCGCTCGACGCTTTCGTAGTGAGGGTGCCGTCGGGAAGGCGCACCCGAGCGACGGTCTCCGAGCGGGTCTTGCGCAGCGTGTCGGCCTGCGCCTTGCCGCGGCCCTCCGCGACCGCCTCGGCGAAGTTCGCGAACAGCACCGTGAACCAGAGCCACGCGGCAACGAGACCGACGAACACACTGTCGGCGGCGTTGGCCGAGGGCAGCTTCTGGAAGAAGAGCACGGTAGTGAGCACGCTGCCGATCTCGACCACGAACATCACTGGGTTGCGAGCCATCTCGCGCGGGTCGAGCTTCAGGAACGAGTCGCCTGTGGCGCGCCGCATGATCGCGGGGTCGAACATCGACGTTGCCGAGCGCGTACGGACCTTCGGCGGCCGGAGCTCGAGCTCGGCTTCGTCGGGTGCGGGGGCTGCGGGGGTCATGGTCACGGCGGGTTCCTCAGAACTTTCCGACGAGATGCTCGACGACCGGGCCGAGTGCGACGACCGGGAAATAGGTGAGTCCGACGACGATGACGACCACACCGGTGAGCAGCGCGGCGAACAGCGGGGTGTTCGTCGGGAACGTGCCGGCCGACGGCGGCGACGCCTGCTTGCGCCCGAGCGACCCGGCGATGGCGAGCACCGGGATCATCAGCATGAAGCGCCCGATGAGCATCGACAGCCCTCCGGTGATCTGGAACCAGTGGGTGGTGCCGTTGAGCCCGGCGAACGCCGACCCGTTGTTGTTGGCCATCGAGGTGAACGCGTACGTCATCTCGGTCAAGCCGTGCGGCCCGGTGTTGTGCAGTGAGCTCAACGAGCTGTGCATCACCACCGAGACGGCAGTGAAGCCCAGGATCGTGAGCGGCACGATCAGGATGTAGAGCACCACGAGCTTCATCTCGGGCCCTTGGATCTTTTTGCCGAGATACTCCGGTGTTCGGCCGACCATCAGGCCCGCGATGAACACCGACATCAGCGCGAACAGCAACATGCCGTAGAGGCCCGAGCCGGTGCCGCCCGGATCGACCTCGCCGAGCATGATGTTCACCAGCGGAGCGGCGCCGCCGATCGGTGTGAAGCTGTCGTGCTGCGAGTTGATCGCGCCGGTGGAGGTGCCGGTGGTCGACGACGCGAACAGCCCGGATGCGGCCGTGCCGAACCGGGTCTCCTTGCCCTCCATGTTCCCGCCCGACTGTATGGCAGTGGTGTGCTGGTTGGCGCCGACTGCCGTGAGCTTGGGGTTGCCCTTCGCCTCGAACGCCATCGCCACGATCGAGATCGCCAGCCAGAGCACGAGCATGGCGCTGAGCAGCGCGATGCCTTGTTTCACGTCGCCGGCCATCACGCCGAACATCCATGTGAACCCGAACGGGATCATGAGGATCATCCAGATCTCGAGGATGTCCGTGATCGGATTCGGGTTCTCGAACGGGTGCGCGGAGTTCGCGTTGTAGGGGCCGCCGCCGTTCTGGCCGAGCTCCTTGATGGCTTCCTGGCTCGCGATCGGACCGCCGGGGATCGTCTGCGTCTGTCCGGAGACCGTCGTGACGGTGCGAGC
>CAZLEC010000655.1:0-2803 GCA_964558245.1 uncultured Burkholderiales bacterium
ACCCCCTGCTGTTCCGCCTGGCGTACCAGGGCGGGGCAGCCGTGGCGATCGGCGTCGCGCTCGTCGTCGTATGGCGCAGGACCCGGAGCACGAGCGCGCTCGCCCTGCTCGGTCTGCACCCGGTGATCTCCAGCTCGGTGGTGAACGGCGGGCACAACGACGCATTCGTCGGGCTCGGTCTGCTCCTCGCGGTCGTGAGCGCGCGCGACGAGCGGTACGTCAGCGCCGGATGGTGGATCACCGCCGCGTTCCTCGTGAAGGGAACGGCCGGCCTCGCGCTCGTACCACTCCTCGTTTGGGCGTGGGTTCGGCACGGCCGGCGCGCGGTCGGACAACTCGTCGCCGCGCCGGTACTCATCGCGGCACCGATCATGCTGTTGACCCCGGGGATGATGCACTCGCTCCACAGCGCCAAGACCAACGTGATCACGCGCATGTCGATCTGGAACTACCCGCTCCGTCTCCTCCCGCACGTGTTCCCACCGGGTCAACACACGCACGTCGCCCACCTCGTGAGCGGCGCGCTCGCGGTCGTGTTGGCGCTGGTCGCGCTCTTCGCGTTGTGCACCCGCCGCGATCGCGATCCCGCGCCGGGTGTCGTCGCGGCAACGGCCGCGTGGCTGATCGTCAGCGCGTACGTGCTCCCCTGGTACGTGGTGTGGGCGCTTCCGGTCGCCGCGCTCAACGTTCGCAACCGGTTGACCTGGCTCGTGACGATCGAGGGCATCGCCATCACCGCCGCGTTCGCCGTTCCGCGCACCTCGTTGACGGGTCGCAACGCGACGAGCAACATCGTTCAGCTGGTGTTGCCGATGGCCCTGCTCCTGATGCTCATCTGGGCGGTGGTTCCGTTGCTCCGACATTTGTGGGCTGATCGAACCAGTCCCATTCCCACGGGGTGATCGTCTCGAACGGTCCGGCGAACGACACGTTCGAGCCCGGCGCGGCTCGCTCGCGCCAGCCGTCGACGATCGGCGCGAGGCGGGCCGAGACTTCGAGCACGTCATCGTCGAGCCAGCACACCGTGATCCGGCGCGCGCCGGCCGTCCAGCGGCTCGAGGTCAGGTCCGCACTGGCGAAGGTCCACACTCCCGCGACTCCGGCCACGGCGTGCAGTCCGTGGTCGACGGCCCCGGGCCCGTCGCCCGACGGCAACTCCTCGACCACGACGTAGACGCCGCGGTGCGCACGAAAGGGAACCGCCTCGGCCGACACGAGGACGCGAGGCGCCGCGACCCGGCCGACGATCCGGAACGGGCCCGTGAGGTGCGCGCGCCGGTGGCGGTGAAAGCGGTCGAGTCGGTGCAACTCCGCCCCGAGCGCGAAGAACTCGTCGAGCGTCTCCTCGATGGGCTCGGCCATCAGGTAGCAGGTGACGTAATGGACGCGATCGAGGTCGGCCGCGCCGGCGACGCGGGCCGCGCGGCACGCGGGCGTCGACACCCAACGCTGGCCGTGCACGATGCCGGCCAGCGGGAACTGTTCCGGCAAGTGGTCGAGTTGGTGCCACTCGTTGTACGAGCGGTGCTCCGCGGGATCGGTGATCTCGGTGAACGAGAAGAAGCCGTACGTGGGTTTCATGTGATCGGGGGTTTCATGTGATCGGATCGCGCACCGCGATCGTCACCCGGGACGTCGCGCACAGCTTGCCGTCGTCGTTGCGCATCTCGACGTCCCACAGCCACGAGGTGCGGCCCCGATGGATCGCGGTCGCCTCGGCGTGCACCGAGCCCGAGCCGACCGGCCGCAGGAAGCTCGTGTTGTTCGCCATGCCGAGCGGCACCTTGCCCAACTCGATCACACCGTCGGCCGTGCCCATCGACGCGAGCGTCTCGGCGATCGCGGCGTAGATCCCGCCGTGCACGATTCCCATCGGCTGGCACACCCCGGGCACCACCGCGAGCCGGCCTCGGCGGAGACCCACTTCCACCAGGTCGTCGACCTCGAGACCCATCACGCCGATGAAGCTGTCGTCGATCGGTATCCGCCAACGATCGGGTCCCGTGGGTACGTTGGTCACGCGGTTGATGCTAGGCGTCGTCACGATCACGGGAGTCACCATGAGTGCGGGAACTTGGGAGAGCCACCACGCGATCACCGCGCTCATGTTCCGCTACGCGGAGTGCGTGGACGGCGCCGATTTCAGCGGGATCGCCGCGCTGTTCGCCGACGGGCGGATCACCAACGAAGGAGTGGAAGGCGCGATCGTCGGCTCCGACGCGGTGCGGAAGCTCTACGAGCGGACCAACCGCGTGCACGACGACGGCACGACCCGCACCCGCCACGTCAACAGCAACGTGATCGTCGACATCGACGAAGCCGCCGGCCGGGCGAGTGCCCGTTCGTCGTTCGTCGTGTTCCAGCAGACGCCCGCGTTGCCGCTGCAACCGATCGTGAGCGGCCGGTATCGCGACACGTTCGCGCGCTCCGGCGCCGAGTGGCAATTCGAATGCCGGCACATCCTCGTCGATCACGTCGGCGACGTTCGCGAGCACCTCACGTTCGACCTCTCGGGCTTCTTCGACGAGCGATGATCGCTCGATGGCCGGCGCGCGACTCCTGATCGTGTTCCACTCCCGCTCGGGCGGCACCGCGGCGATGACCGACGCGGTGGTTGCCGGCGCGAACGACGACGCGATCGAAGGTGTCGACGTGCGCGTGCAGACCGCGTTCGACACGACGGTCGACGACGTCCGCTCGTGCAACGCGATCGTTCTCGGCACGCCCGAGAACTTCGGGTACATGTCGGGCGCGCTCAAGGACTTCTTCGAGCGCGTCTACTACCCGTTGCTCGACGAGACGC